>JAFWVJ010000016.1 GCA_017518295.1 Clostridia bacterium | reverse complement strand
GTTCTCTTGTAGCATTTCCAAGAACTCCAAATTTATTATCGCCCATACCTTTGATTATTTCGATATTTGACATGTAATAAATTGAATCTTTACCCCAGCTATGCATTTCTGCATCATCATCGAATTTCTTAACTTTTTCTAGATCTACTTTTGTATCGATTCCTGCTTTATTTAAAGCTCTTGTCATCATTGTAGCCATTTGCTCACGTGTAATTAATGTGTCTGGTTCAAATGTTGTTTCACTCATACCAGCAGTAATTCCTACTTTATATGCTTTTAATACTTCCTCATCCTTTGTGTCTGTGAAAGGATTCTTAGATTCTTTTGCAGCTTTTTTGCCAGATACTTTTTCATATAATTTAACTGCAACATGTGCAAATTCTTTTCTTGTAATATTCTTTGTTAAATCTTCTTTATCGAAAAGTGTTGGAATTAATCCAGCTTCATTTGCTTTATTTAATTCATCTAAAGCCCATTTTGAAGCAGAAGCCCAAACTACCTTTGTAACTTCTTCTTTCTTTTCGTCTTCTTTCTCTTCTTCTTTTTCTTCAGCTTTGTCTGTCTTTTCAAATTTATAAGTAATTACTACTGAATCACCATTTTTAGTTGATTTAGCTTCCTTACCATTTACTGTAGCTTTAAAGCTATCTGAAAGAACAGCTTCGCCAACTGGAATTGTTACTTGAATTGTGTATTCTGTCTCTGGTTGAATTTCTGCATGATATCCAGGAATCCACTCAGCTTTAATTTCGCTACCTTTTGTAGGAACAGCAACTTCTTTATAATCTACTAAATTTGTTTTAACTTTTGCTTTATCAGGATATTTTTCTCCTAATTCTGGTCCATCAATTGTAATAGTTGCAGTTTCCAATTTAGCAGCTTCTTCTTTTGCTTTTACTTCGTATTCTGGTGTTGTTACTAAATAATATTGTGAACTACCAGATAATAATCTCTTTATTGGAATGTTTTTAACTCCATTTATAGTAGCTGTTGCTGTAGATGATAATTCGCATCTTTCATCTAACATAACAAAATAAATATTTGCTCTATATTTTGTTTCAACTGCTGTAGATGTTTCAGTTTGTCCTACCCATCCACCAGCTGATGTTAAGTTGTGACCTTCCCAATACATTTTTCTGCTTGGATCAGGTTTAACTTGTGTGGTTACAAATGTAGGATTAAAGTCAAATGTTTTACCATATTCTGGTTCTACAAGTTTAATTTGTACTTCTGTAACTACAACGGTAGCTGTTTGTGAACTTATTCCACTTCCACTTTTACCAGATCCACTAGTTGTTCCTGAACCAGATGTTGTACCAGAAGTTGAGATTAATGCTCCTGAGCCTGACGTCGATCCTGTTGTTGAAAAAGAACCAAATGGTGTTTTAATAATCTCAGCAAAACAAATGTTTGAAATAGCTAATACAATAATTAGCACACATAAAAGAACTGATTTTTTCATTGCTATAATTTCCCCCTTGTTAATTTTTTAATTATTTTAGACGTTTTTTGTAAGCGTCACAATAACCAACGTTACATCTATGTTACTATTGTTACAATTTCAAGTCAACAAAAACGTACTTATTTTAGAAAATAGTTTTGACCTATAAGCTTTATGGCCGTAAGAAAGGCAAGTATACATAAGCGTATACTTGCCCTTTAACTCACCTTAAATTACGTAACTTTCTACTCCAATATAACTGGCTCTGTGTAATAATCATTATTATAAATATCTGTTAATTTATAATACAATTTTATCTCTCCATCACCTAAATAATCATAATTAACTTTTAGTCCATCATCACCAACTATTAAAGTATCATTTATATAGTACTCATCTTTAAATGAACCATCATGATTATAATATGGTGCCACAAAATCAATTTTATCTCCTTTATGAATATTTCTTAATCCTCTTTCAAATAATTCTTGATTAATTTCTTCATAATCTGGTTCATAACCTAAAATTATTCCATCTGGAACTTCTTTATCAAAATAAAGTATAATATTTACTCGCTCACCATTTATAACTGCAGGAACTTTTCCTTTTTCGTAATTATCTGTTCTTTCAATTACTTCATAGTGGACATTATCACCATTAATAGAAATCCACTCACCATTTGATGTAACTTTTAAATCGCCTTCTTCATCTAAATCATATAGGCTATCAGAACCCATATCTATATAACCTTCTCCATCATCATACCAAAGAACTGATTCTATCTTAGTAATTAATTGCCAATCTTCTTTAGATAAAGAAAGTGCATAATAATCTCCTTTATCTTCTACTTCAAATTCATCTACATCAATCTTAGTTTGCTCATACATAGCACTATTATTAGATCTAAATAATAAATCAAACCAACTTGCACTAGAATAATCTTCAACTTGTACATTATATGTATTGTTATTAACTTGATAACTTGGTTTCTTACCATTAGCTAGTGCATTTACATATTGATTTAATACATTAGTATAATCTGAACCCATTCCAATATTTTTATAAATTGAAGTCATTTTGTTGTAGTATGAAATCTTTTTATAAGGAATAAAGATTGAAAGTCCATTTGAATTTTCTACATATTGATTTGTTTTATTATATGAAACTGCTGCCTTTACAGCATTTATTAAATCGCTAGAAGATTTAACATTCATTTTGCTAGCAAAGTCTATTAAGTCGATAGAATCCAAAGAGCCTTCACCAAAGGCTTTTGAAGTTGCTACAGTTCTAGAAAAACTATTATATTTATTTTTATCAAAGTTTGTAGTTTTAATCTCTTTCATAAATGCAACTAGTTTAGAATAAACATTATTCATTTTGCTTAAATCTACTACACTAAGAGTTGCATCTGGATTTCTATAACTACTATTACTTGCTATAAACGAATCAACAATTGTTCTACCTAAGACAGCACCGTCTTGAGAAGTATTCTTAGAAAGTGTATTCAAAATTTTTAAATAATCCCAACCAGTACCTGGCTCAGTTTCTTCAGAAGCAATCATATAATTTGCATTGTCTTTTAACGCATACGCAGTTTCAACATTTGCCATTAAGCAAGCATCAAATCCAACAAATTCAAGCTTTTGACCAAAACTATTTAATGCAGTTTTGATTTCATCTATAGTAAGAGCATCATTTGCTTTTCCGTTTTGATCCATACCAAAACCTGCAACGGCACCACCACCATGATCCCACATTATTAGTCCATATTTATTTGCTGGATAATTTTCTTTAGCAAATTTTAAAAATCCTGCAAGAGTATTTGGATTACCCATATTTTCTAATCCAAGATTATCTTTTACTAATACTAACTTGTGATTTTTTATAGTGTAGATTTGGTTTGTTTTATTTGAAATGCCAAAATCAAACCATCTTTTTGCACCACCTGTATATATTAATACATTCATTTCATCTGCAATTGTTGATTTAAGCATCTCCTCCAAATCTGAAGAAGCATATCCTCCATCTGATTCTAGATTAGATCCACACATATAAACCATTAAAGTATACTTTTCTTGTGAAGTATTCTTAATCGAAGTATCTTCAAATGCCACATAATCTTGATTTGAATTTAAAGTAGATGAAGTTCCTGTACCAAAAAACAAATTTAATAAATCAGCTGTTGAAGAGCTATTACTTCCACCTATTAAATTTGAAATATCTGTTGGGTCTGAATAACCGTTTTCGGAGTTATTTGTTTGTTCTACATCTATCTCTCCGCCTCTACTGAAATAAACAATAACAATAAATATTATGGCGATAATATACATGATTTTATTCATGCCACTTCCATTACCATTTCCAGATCCACCAAAATTTAAGTTTATTGGAACAAAACCATTTCCTAATCCTTTTCTATTGTCTGGTTTCATATAAATACCCCCATTTTATATTAATTACATTTTTTCAACTACAATGATACAAGTACTATCCGGCAATCTACAAGGAATCATATTTTCATCATAGAATTCAATCTTTTCTAATAAATGCTCTTCGTATCCTTCTTGTAGATAATGCTTACACTCAACTACTTTAAAATCACCTATCTTTTTAAACATTTCTATATAAGCACTTGGAGTGTAATATCCAAACTGTTCTTGAACTTCCATAGGATAAGACTCTTCTCCCCATGTATATGTGTATAAAAATTCCATTGCATCATTTTCTTTCATTTGAACAGTATTTTCATTAATCTTTTTATATTTGATTTCTCTTCCCTTAAAGTCTTTACAATACTTATTTAAGAAATCTATATCTTTTTTATTCTTAAAAACTATTATCCTATTTTTATCTGTTTCTGACATTATTCCATCACGAATGATGATTCTGCCACCTACCGGAAGTACATCATAGCATGACTTAATAGCTTTTTCTATAGTCTTGTGATTAAACTTTTTACCATCAGTTTCTATATAAGAAAACAACTCATGAATTACGCTACAAAAAATGATTGTATCAATTTCGCCTTTTTTGAAAAAGTCTTTTAAGTTTAATGCATCACCTTTAATTACTTCCCATTTTTTATTTTCTTTTGTTTTTTTATTGTTTAATTCTTCTATTACATTTTGAGAAATATCTATGCCAATTACTCTCTTCACTTTTCCAGATGCTTCTATGGAGTCAAGCATTGCTCCACCACCAGGGCCAACATCTAAGCATGTATTTCCTTTAATATAATCTAAAATAACTGCTTTATAATTAATTGTTGAATTCATTGTTGATAAGTAACTAATTTCGTTATAGAACCTATCATATTTATCTCTTCTAAAGTCAAATAAATCATAAAGCATATAAACTGCTTGATTGTATAATTCATTTGTTCCATAAGCAACTTCACAAAATTCAATTAATCTTCTAGCTTGTGATGAAAATTTAATTCCAATCAAATATGCATTATATGTTGCTTTAAAACCAAATGATAAATGTACATTACTACTAATTTTGCCTTTTGCAAAGTCTTCTATGCTTTGATCATCTAAGTATGATTCAATGATTCTTTGTTTAAATAGATTTTTTACTTTCATGCCATTATACATATAATAAACTTCATCCATAAATGGAACAAAATTTATATGTCGTTTGGTAGTTTGAACTTTATTTGCTACAATCAAAAATACTTTTATTATTTGTTCTAAAGAATAATTACTAAGTGCACTATAAGGATACCAAAGTTCAAAATTTTCAAACACATAAGCTAACTTTTTGCAAACAGTACTCGTAAACTTTTTCTCGATTTTTTGAAATTCATCAACAGATTTGTTTGGAAAAAGTTTTTTAAATCTATCTAGTAAGTATTGCTTATCATCGAAAGAATCGCGTTTATATTTATTATTAACTATGTCACGAATAGCTTTATTTACGCTACTTTTAACTTTGTCATATAGTCCTGGTCTTATAGGGGTTATTATACATTTATTTAGCACAACCAAAACTTTTTCTAGCGATTCTTTTTCTATCAGATTACTATGAATCAAATTAGTAAGTTCTTTACTAACATCTAAATTTACTTCTCCTTGAACTGACTGTCCTACTAAGCCATGAGTTTTTATTAAAATATAAACTATATAATCTGATTTTTTAACATCTTCTCTATATATTTCTGATGAAGCTTCATTATGGATATTTAAATCATATCCTTTTTGAGTCCATCTAGCTCTATCTATTTTTAAGCCACATTTAGCTACTTCTCCCCATTTAAGAGTATCTTCTATATAAGAGTATTCTTTTGGACTTAAGAATCCAGTTTTTTCTTCTTCATCTAAAACTTCTAAAGTTCCTTTTACATAGTTTAAAGTAACCTTACTTGAAATATTATTTATATCTTCAACATTTCTTAGATTAACATTTTTCTCAGCTGTACAAAATAAATACTTAAGCCATGTTTCTTTTTCAGGAATATCTTTCTTGCTTTGAACCTTATTAATTAGACTTAATGATCTTAGCATATTTTCCCCCATTCAATCTCAATTTTCAAAAGAATTATATCATAAGTGCAGTTTATTTTTCCTTAAAAATATTGAATTTTTTTCCTATTTTTTTATATAATAACATCACCATAAAGAGAGGATTTTAAAATGAATTTTGATCGTATAAATTATGTTAATAGTTATTTTATTAAACTTTTTGGTGAACGAACATTAAAGATATGTATAGACGGTGGATTTACGTGTCCAAACCGAGATGGAACTAAATCATGTAATGGTTGTATATTTTGCAGTGAAAAAGGCTCTGGCGAACATCTTAAATCTTCACTATCTATTTTTGATCAGGTTAAAAATGCATTCAATTCTATAAAAATAACAAGAGCAAATAAATTTATTTTGTATTTTCAAAACTATACAAACACATATGATTCAATCCAAAACTTAAATAAAAAATATGATGAAGCAATTAGTGCTTTTAATACTTTATCAGAAGAATACTATTTAAAAGAAAATATTAAAAAGGAATTAGTCGGTCTTCAAATTGCAACAAGACCTGATTGTATTACTGAAGATATTGCGAAGTTCTTATCTACTTATAAAAGTAAGCTGCATGTTTTTGTCGAATTAGGCCTACAAACATCAAATGAAGAAACAGGTAAGTTTATCAACAGATGCTACACAAATGATGATTTCTCAAATGCTGTCTTAATTTTAAACAAATATAATATTGATATTATTGCACATATAATGATTGGGCTTCCAACTATAAAAAATAATCTTCAAACAATTGAGGACCATAATGATACGATCAATACTGTATCGTTTATAAATAAACACAATATACAAGGATTAAAAATCCATTCTACTTATATAGTAAAAAATACTTATTTAGAAAAACTATTTATAGAATCACTCTACTCTCCTATGTCGCTTGATTACTATTTAGAGGAACTATCTTATGTAATTACTCATGTATCTAAAGATATTATTATCCATAGAATCTCTGGCGATGCTCCAAAAGATTTGCTTGTTGCTCCTTTATGGAACCTTCATAAAAAGTGGATTTTAAATGGAATTTATAAAAAACTAAATGATAAAGATTTATATCAAGGAATTTATTATAAAAAATAGGATGCAAAAGAATAAAACTTTTGCATCCTATAATTATTTACATTTCACTAGATATCTTCGCAATTGCTTTTAATATCTTTCTATTATCTTTCCGTGCATCATCATAAGTAATGTCCAAACAATTCGCATGGTATTTAACTGAATTAAAGAAGCTCTTGCAGTTAAAACCATAATAAATAGCAATAGCATTAGCATAATTTTCAATTTCTTCAATGGTAAGTTGTTCATCACCAGAGTGAATCAAAGAAAGATAGTTTTGACAGAAATGATTATTAAAATCTTCATTAGGTGCTTTTTTGTAACCTTTGATTACCATCACGACCTGCATCGGCACAAGACTAGAAAGTAGATTGAACTTTGAAAGAACTAACACAGTCTTGTACTCAGAAGAAGCTAAATACTCACTTCTTTCCATCAAGAGGCACCTCCATTTTGGGATTTATTATTAATTAAAATCATTAACAGTACCTAAACTCAACAATATATAAGACTTTGTCAATATATCATGAACCACCCCTTATTTCAATATAAAAAAACTAAAAAAGACGGGATTTCTCCCGTCTTTATAATTATGTTAATCAAATCAATTTTGAAGAAAAGATTCAATTTCTTCCAAATCAAAAGCATATCCACTTGGATCATTAGCATCTACAAATACCGTAACTTGATCAATACCTTTAGATTCCAATATTTTTTTCACTTTAGATGCATGCATTCCTTGAAACCATTCAGAAATATATCTTTTCTTACATTTACCATTTTCATCATATGTGCATGCAACGATTTGAAAAGCTATATACCTTGATGGACTAGAACCAGCAAGAGCAAAACGATCCATTATATCTGGCTCAAGTATTTTATCGATCTTAGCTTGTACACTTTTTCCTTCTTTAATAATCCTATATTTATTTTTTAATTTATTATTAAAAACTATAAAAATAATTAAAAATGAAATCGTAACTACAAATAAGACTCCAGCCGCAATAATTATTTCTGATAAATTATTATGCATAGCATTAATATCTATATTTCTTTGAACATAATCTACTATTTTTACAATCAAATAAACTATAACGGCTATAAAAAATGTTCCAAAAGATATAAATAATGCTAAAAACGTATTCTTAGTGGATTTTATATTGCTTTTAATTTTCATGCTTAAATCCTCTTCTCTTTAGAATAATAAAATCAATTAAATATTATATACTTAGAATTATACTCTAAAAGCTTTCTTTCCAAGATAGCAGGCTGTTTCTCCTAAATCAGCTTCAATATTTAAAAGTCTATTATATTTTGCAACTCTATCTGTTCTGCAAGGAGCACCAGTTTTGATTTGTCCTGCATTTGTAGCTACAACAACTTCTGCAAGTGATACATCCTCTGTTTCACCGCTTCTATGAGATACAACAGCTGTATATCCATTTTTCTTTGCAAGTTCAATAGCATCTAATGTTTCTGTTAATGTTCCAATTTGATTTAGTTTGATAAGAATTGAATTTGCTACTTTATTATCTAATCCTTTTTGCAATCTCTTTGTATTTGTAACGAATAGATCATCACCAACTAATTGAATATGATCTCCAATTCTTTCTGTAAGTTTTCTCCAGTTTTCCCAATCTTCTTCTGCTAAACCATCTTCAATTGAAATTAATGGATATTTTTCAGTAAGCATTACTAACCAATCAATCATTTCATCTGGTGTTTTTAATTCATCAGTTTTCCAGAAATAATAATTTCCTTCTTTGCCAATCTTCTTAGCTTCATCATACATTTCTGTTGCAGCAATATCTGTAGCTAGGCAAATATCTTCGCCTGGTTTGTATCCAGCTTTTTCAATTGCTTCAACTAATAGTTGAAGAGCTTCTTCATCACTACCTAAGTTAGGTGCAAAACCACCTTCATCACCTACTGCAGTAGCTAATCCTCTTTCTTTTAAAATACCTTTTAATGCATGATATGTTTCAGCACACCATCTTAAACATTCAGTAAAGTTTGGAGCACCAACTGGCATAATCATAAATTCTTGTGAAGATACTGTATTATCTGCATGCTTACCACCATTTAATACATTCATCATTGGAACTGGTAAAGTCTTAGCATTTACTCCACCAATATATTGATATAATTCAAGTCCTAAATAATTAGCTGCTGCTTTTGCAACTGCAAGAGATACTCCTAAAGTTGCATTAGCTCCTAATTTTCCTTTGTTTTCTGTTCCATCAATTTCTATTAATAGTTTATCTATTGCTGGTTGATTTAAAGCATCTTTACCTAATAGTGCTGGTCTTACAATTTCATTTACATTCTTTACTGCTGTTAAACAACCTTTTCCTAAATATCTAGATTTATCTCCATCTCTAAGTTCAACTGCTTCAAAAGCTCCTGTAGAAGCTCCTGATGGAACCATTGCTACGCCATGAAAACCACCTTCTACAACTACTTCAACTTGAACTGTTGGATTACCTCTTGAGTCAAGTACTTCTAAAGCTCTAACTTCTTCGATTTCTAAAATTTCTCTCATGATTGTTACTTCCTTTCAAAATATATTTTTGAAAAATAAAAAGCATCACAAATGCTTTTTATATATCAAACAAAAAAGTGGAGAAGAAATATTTTCTCCTCCACTAATATAGCACATTACAATAAATGTTTCCATAGTAATTACAAGTATTTTAGTTATTTACATAATCACAATCCAACTAATAGAATTCTTACTAACTCGTCAAATAATACTTCGTTAAGATTGCAACTTTTTAACTCAGATTCACTCATAAAAATACATTTGCTACCTGTATTTGCAATTTCACTCCAGGTTAGATTAATTCTTACTTCACCATCTGAATAGAGCTGAATTCCAGCAGTCCTAGACAAATTGGAAATAAGCCATTCGAAGGCATCATTATAATAATCCCTCATTTCACAAAGATAAATTAAATCGCACATTTCTTTCATCAAAGTATATAAATACGACTCTAATTTTTCTTTGCTCACTTCCCGGAAGTGGTTGTCTTTAAGAATAGTAATACTTTGCTCTTCTAGCTTAACAACCTCCGAATCTTGCATATTGCTCCTTCCTTTCTACAGAAATGAAATCCCTATAAGATATTTACTTTTGAACAATATAGCACGAAAAAGTACAATATGCAACAACATTAGTCTTGTTTTGAGTGTAAAATGCCATTATTTTGGGCATATTCAGATATTTTCAAAAAGTTTTCATCATAATTATAGCGTATTCTGCCAAATGTCATCCACATTTCAGATAAGCTACATCCTTCTTCTAATTTTTTTAATGCTATGTCATTATGAATATTTTTTCTATCTTTTTCCAAGTCTACTTGTATGCAACCTTCTTCATCATATAATTTGCATTGTAAATCACATTCTAATTTATCAACTTGATAAGCAAAGAAAGCTTCATTTGTTTTTCTTTCATCAAATTCTAATATCATTTGTTTTATATAATCTTTATCAGCTAATTCGCTTAATATTTTTTCTATAGCTTCATGACCTAATTTGAGTTTTTCTTCTCTTGAAATATCAAATTGAGTATAGTCACCAATCATTATTTCTTCCATCTCATGTACTGCAAGCATATATATAACTTTTTGAATATCAATATCGTATTTATATTCTGAATTAATTGCTATAGCAAGCATTTGTGTAGAGTAAATATGTTCTGCTACACTCTCTAATCTATCACGATCAACATGCCAATTAACCCATCCAGTTCTAATTATATTTTTTAACTTATTGCATAACAAATAAAAATTAATAACTCTTTTTTCTGGTGTCATTATAATCCTTCTTTCTTTTGGCAATTAATAATCGCCACTACGTTATTGAAATGATATCATTTCAACTAATTTTTTACAATAAAAAATGAAGACGTGTTAAAATAACACGTCTTCAAAAAAGATTTTATTCTTCTTCATCTTCGCCTTCTTCATAGGCGTTTTCCAGATAAAGACAGAGCTCTTCAGAAAGCTCACTATCAACCGGGGCCCATTCTTTATCAAATTCAGGGTCGTCCTCATCTTCTTCATAGTCAATTACTTCGAAGAAAATAAGGCAGGAAATCTTGTCAACATCTTCAGCAGGAATGCAAAGATTGTACTTATGATCTTCATAGAAGAAAGTATCGTAAAGACAAACTTCTTTTTCTTCACCATCTTCTGTTTTCACGATAAATGTAATCATCTCTTCTTCATCATCACATTCATCGTCACATTCATCACAGTCGCATTCATCGTCACATTCTTCATTAGAAGCTTCACAGATATTGCAGAAAATCTCAAAAAGAGCTTCATAGTCATCCTGGTCAGTAACCAAAAGGAGCTTATTTTCTTCTTCTTCTCCTTTTTCTACTTCCACAAACATGACCTCAGGACTATCTTCTTCTACTTCCAGTTGCCGAGTAGGTGCAATTACCAGAAAATTCCGATCATCCACAGAAAACGTGTCAATCACCGTGCACTTTTCTTCTCCATCACCCACAGCAATGGAAACCTCAAAGTCCAAGTACTCTTCCAGTTTCATTACCAAAACTCCTTTACTTTTTATTTGGAAACCTATACAAACCTTGTATATTCTAGCATATATTATGTTAATTTGCAACATCTATATAAATTTCTGGCAAAAAGTCTTTCTATGTAGTGGTGTTAAGCCATATTTCTTGATTGCATCAGTATGTTCCTTAGTACCATATCCTTTGTGCTTTTCTAGGCCATATTCTGGATATTTTAAGGCCATTTCATTAACCATCCTATCCCTTGTAACCTTCGCAATTATTGATGCACAGGCAATATTAATGCTTAAAGCATCTCCTTTTATTATAGGTAAATAAGGAATACCACATGTATCTACATGTTTTTCAGCATCTATAAATATATAATCGGGTTTAATTCTAAGATTCATTACCGCTTCATGCATGGCTTTTCTAGTAGCTTCAAGTATATTTATCTCATCTATCGTATTGTTATCTACTATTCCAACTCCCCAAGCTATGGCTTTTTCTTTAATTTCATCAAATAAGGCTTCTCTTTTCTTCTCGGAAAGTTTTTTCGAATCATTTACACCTTCTATTAAACATCCTTTGGAAAGAACTACACAAGCAGCTACTACTGGTCCAAATAATGGCCCTCTTCCCGCTTCATCAATTCCACCAATCAATTCATAGCCTTTTTCATTATATTCTCTTTCATATTTACTAAGTTCAATTAATCTATTCTGTTCTTTTTCAATTTTTAATCTTGCTTTTTCTTCTTTTGCTTTTAACTTTTCTTCTTTTAATTTTTCTTTTTCTGATTTATCCATTTTTCTCATTCTTTTCTATTTTGTTTTTATTATTACTTATCTACTTTTTGCTTTATTCTATCTTATTATCTTTTTATTCTTAAAGAATTTAATACTACAATCAAACTACTAAGCATCATTGCAAAACTACCTATGATAGGATTTATTTCAATTCCATATGGTTTTAATAATCCACATGCAACAGGAATCATGCACACATTATATATAAATGCCCAAAATAAATTTTGCTTAATAATTTTAGTTGTTTTTTTGCTTATTTTTATCAAGTCTAATATTTTTAATAAATTATCATTCATCAATACTACCTTGGCTGAATCTATAGATATATCAGTGCCATTAGAAATAGCTACTCCTATGTCTGCATTTATTAAAGATATGCTATCATTTATACCATCTCCACACATCATAGTTACTACTTTGTCATTAGATTCTTTAACTTTTTCTGCTTTTTCTTTTGGACTTACATTAGATATAATATTTTCTATACCAATTTCGGCAGCTATAGCTTTTGCTGTTTTTTCATTATCTCCAGTTAGCATTACTACATCTATTTTTTTATCTTTTAATTTAGAAACCAATTCTATACTATCTTCTTTTATAGTGTCTTTAACACCTATTAAAGAAATAATATTATTATTTTTTATTACATATAAAATACTATTTCCAGAAGAAGTTAATTGTTCTTCATCATGATTAATCTTGTCAATTAAATCACTATCTAACGAACTCTCGCCTTGACGACCGATGGTTGCTTCTACGATTTTAGCATTACCTATATAAAACTCATCTTCTTTAATTTTGCCATATACACCTTGACCAACTATTGCCTTAAAATCTTTGCATGCAATTATCATTATTTTGTTTTCTTTTGCATAATCAACTATTGCTTTTGCAATTGGATGTTCACTTTTCTTTTCTATTGATGCAACATTTTTAAGTATTTCTTCATTCGTTTCATTAGAATAATTATATATTTTATTTACTCTAAGTTTTCCTTGTGTAAGAGTACCTGTCTTATCTAAAAATACTCTTTTAACTTTATGAGCATTTTCTAAACACTCTGCATCTTTTACTAAAATTCCTTTTTTGCTTGCTTCACCAGAAGCACAAACTATTGCAAGTGGTGTTGCAAGTCCCAAACTACATGGACAAGCAACTACTAAAACTGATATAAAGACATTTATTGCATGAGTCAAATCTTCAGTAAATATAAGCCATGCTGCAAATGCTATTATAGAAATACATATAACAATTGGAACAAAGAAACCGCTTATTTTATCTGCTAATTTACCAATTGGTGCTTTTGTAGATGTTGCTTCTACAACCATTTTTACAATTTCAGACACAGTAGACTCTTTTCCAATCTTTTCTGCTTTATATAAAATAGAGCCCTCATAGTTTATACTACCAGCAACCACTTTCATGCCAACTTTTCTTTTAGCTGGTATACTTTCTCCAGTAATAAAAGATTCATCTATATGAGTTTCACCTTTTATTATCTCTCCATCTACAGCAATCTTTTGTCCAGGTTTGCAAACAACTATGTCTCCTTTTCTTATTTCATCAATAGTAACTTCTACTTCTTCATCATCTTTAATTACAATTGCATTTTTAGGAGTAATTGTTACTAGTTTTTGAATTGCTTCTCTAGTTTTATTTTTATTCTTGTTTTCGATATATCTTCCAACTTCAACAAAAAATATAACCATTGCTGATGATTCAAAATACAAATTATGAACATATGATGATATATTTATTCCTCTAAATATTTGTATTGTTGCATAAAAACTATAAATATAACCAGCTAAGATTCCAATCGTAACTAGTGTATCCATATTTGGAGTTTTATGTAGCAAATTTTTTATACCATTTTTTATTATGCCAATTCCTATTAACAATGCCAAGCTCACTAATAATAGTAAAGATGCAGAATAATAATCTGGATAAGATTCGATGTCTAGATACTTTATTTGAGGTAAGTTAAACATATGTGCCATAGAAATATAAAAGATCAATATTTCTAATATAATCAAAAATATAATTAGAATTTTTCTTTTCTTATTTTGCTTTTCTTCATAGTTTAATCTATATTTCCCTAAGCTTTTAAAGCCAGCTTCTTTAACAAATCTATCTATATCTTCTCTACTGACTATTTTTTCATCATACTCTATAGAAGCATTATTCATTATTAAATTAACACTTGCACTTTTGATGCCTTCTTGCTTGTTCAAATATTTTTCAAGCCCATTTGAACAAGCAGAGCAAGTCATGCCATCAACAGATATAATTATTTTTTTCATTTTTACCTTCTTTTTATGATTTTTAAACAAAATTTCATAATAATTATATTATTAAGATTATTCTTTTACAACAAAAAACGGCTCAAAAAAGAGCCGTTTAAACTGTTATTTATCAGCAGAAAAGCCGATATTATAAAGCACTTCATCAGTATAATTATATGAATCATCTAACTTATATATAGTGGTTGGAAGTTTTCCTGTAAAAGGAGAATTATCAATTATCTTTGTAAAGGCTGCCATTAAGTTAGGAACTATAGTATGATTTCTTCCATCGAAGTTTGCTTTATTCTCTTTTTCTTCATAGCAGCACAAAATACAATCAGTTTCTTGCAAGATTGCTACATTATCTGGTAACCAACAAGAAATTGCTATAACTTTTTTATACTGCCTATGAGTTTCTTTTATAATAAAATCTGCAGAAAGAATTCTTTTATACAAATCACTATTTTCTTCTATATTACTTTTTATAGTTTCACCAATAGTGAAAATCACATAATCTGCTTTTAAAATATATGCTTTAATTTCTTTATTGGAGATAGCTCCATATACGACTATTTGATATTTATAGTTGCTATTTTCTTGTAACTTAGAAATAGCATTTTCTATTTCAATTTTTTCAACATCATTTGAAACAAAAATCAAAATAGATTTATCTTGTTTTAAGGGAAGTACTCTATCATTTTTAAGTAATGTAATTGCTTTTTTAGCAACTTCAAATTCAAAATTTCGATGACTTGGAGCTCCAACAAAATTAATCGCTTTAGCATGACCTTCCCTTTTAACAAATATCTTGTTTTTTAGTTTTAATATTCTCTTAACAGCTTTTTCTACTTGGCAAAGATCTATTTCACCTCTATATATCATTTCACATACTTGAGTGATATACCATTCAAGTTCATTAATATCTCTTTTAGAATTAATCTTAAATGGCATCAAAAGAATATCTACTCCCGCATTAATTGCAAGTCTTGTAGTATCTAAAAGCTTAAAATGATTAGAGATAGCTCTCATAGAAAGTGCATCTGTAATAACCACTCCATCATATTTAAGCTTCTTTCTTAAAATTCCTGTAATTATTGTTTTTGATAGAGTTGCTGGCAAAGTTATTTTTTGTTTTGTAGAAATAGATGTATATGTTTCTTTTTCTATATTGGGATAAAGTATATGCGCAGTCATAACCATGTCAGCATCTTTTAAATTTTCTTTATAGGGAATCAATTCAAATTCACTTATTTCTTCAAAAGTTTTATCTATAGAAGGAAGACCTGTATGGCTATCTACACTAGTATCTCCATGACCTGGAAAATGCTTTACACAGCAAAGAACATTGTTTTGATGTAATCCTTCTATATATGCTTTTCCATGCTTAGCAACCATCATAGCATCTGAAGAAAAAGATCTTGTCCCAATTACAGGATTGTTTGGATTATTATTAATATCCAATACAGGAGCAAAGTTTAGATTAAATCCTAAGCTTGCTACTTCTCCTGCAAGTATACCAGCTGTTCTTCTTGTGATAGCTTCACTACCTATAGCTCCTAAAGCAAGATTACCTGGCATCGATACGCCATCTTTTAACCGCACCATTCTCCCACCTTCTTGGTCTATTGCCATCAAAAGCGGAATCTGATTTATAGCATCTTTGCTGGTAGCTGCTTCATGCAATTCTCTAACTAATTTATATGCCTTTTTAGCATCTCTTAAACAGGCATCAAAAAGTATAACTCCACCAAATTTGTTTCTAATAATAGCATCTCTAACATAATCATTTAATGATTCTACTCCACACTTATTTCCATTTTCATCATTCCAAAAAGTAAAGTCTAACATTAGCATTTGGCAAACCATTTCTCTAACTGTCATCTTTATTTACTCCTTTATTATTAAAAAATAGAATTATAAGTAAATATGTGAAATCACGCTAAAAAAATAGCGTGTAAATCCAATTTATGAATTCACACACTATATACCACATTTTAGGCTAAAAATCAACAATTAAAACTCCATTTTATGGTCTTCAAAAAGATCTCCAACCGACTCGCCACCATGAATTTTCATTATAGCTTTTCCAAATAGAGGAGCTATGTCTAAGACTTTGATTTTGTCTATTCTCTTTTCTTCAGGAAGTGGAACTGTATTGGTTATAACAAGCTCTTTCAAATCAGGAGATTTTATTTTTGAAATAGCATCACCAGAAAGAACGCCATGTGTACAAGCAGCATATATCTCACCTGCACCATTATCTTTAAGTAATCTAACAGCTTCCATCATAGAGCCAGCGGTATCAATCTCATCATCAAAAATAATACATGTCTTACCATTTACATCGCCAATTACATGAGAAGCAATTGCCTGATCATCATTACCAAATCTTTGCTTATCTACAAGAGCAATTTCAGTACCAAGTCTTCTTGCGTATTTGTAAGCATTTTTAGAACTTCCCGCATCAGTAGCAACTACAACAAACTTTGAACTATCTACACTTACCATAGGTCTAAAGTAGTTTGTAAGAATATCTTTTGCCTTTAAATGATCTGTAGGAACACTTATAAAACCTTGAATAGCAGGATTATGAAGATCACAAGCAAGTACCCTGTTTGCACCTGCAGCAACTAACAAATCAGCCACTAGTTTCGCCGAAATAGGCACTCTTGGCTGATCCTTTTTGTCTGATCTTGCATAAGGATAATAAGGAACAACAGCAGTAATCCTTTTAGCTGAGGCTCTTTTAAGAGCATCAATCGTAATCAAAAGTTCCATAATCCTTTCATCAACAGGTGGCTGAGTTGTTTGAAAAACAAACACGTCATCTTCTCTAACTGTTTCTAAAATTCTAACAAATGTGTTGTCATTCTTAAATTTGAAAGCTTCTTTCTCTCCAAGCTTAATTCCAATTTCGTCGCAAACTTTTTGAGCAAAGTCTTGTGCTGAATTGCAAGCAAATATTTTTAAATTATTCACAAGCACACTCTCCTTTCAAAACCTTAAACACAATTGATGAAAAATATAACAATGCACTATCATTATATATCATCTAGTATTTAAAGCATACACCAAAACCAATTTTTTATATTACAATTGTATTACTCTCCGCATACATAATCAGTTGCAATTAATTATAAAACAAAAAGTGATGATTTATTAAAAATCATCACTTTTTTATAGTCTATTTAGCTTCTTCTTTCTTCTCTTCTTTAACAGGTTCAACTGGAGCAGCTTCTACTACTTCTTCACCAACAAAGTGTTTTTCAAGGTTTGTAACTCTGTTGCTGATATTTGTAGTATTTCTACAAATCATAAGGATAACAAGTGTTAATTCGAATGTAACTCTTAATCCAATTACACCACCAATTAAAGATACAAGGAATGTTACAAAGCCTTGTCCAATCATAGCGAATGAATAAAGAATAACAAATATTGTTAAACCAAGATATAATACTTTAAGAAAATCTTCTAGGAATAATTTTTTGAATGATAAGAAATCATACATCCAACCTAAAAATCCTTTAAATTTTTGATCGTTTGATTTTCTTAAGAATGTAAAATATAAAACAATTGAACCAACAACTGCTAAAGCTAAAGAAATGCCTAACCAAATCATTTGTGCCATTTTCAAGACTCCCTTCGTTTATTATACGAAAAATATATCATAGAAATTTTTTATTTTCAATACGATTTATAAAAAAACAAAAAAGACTGAAAAATGCTTATTTTTCAGTCTTTTCAAGCTTTTTATTCATATCTTAAAGCATCAATTGGATGTAAATTTGCAGCTTTATTTGCTGGTAAATATCCAAAAATAATACCTATAAATACAGAAATACCACTAGCTATTATAATAGAATCTAAGCTTACATCTCCTCTAATTTCAAACGCACTAGAAACAATCGTTACTAAAAATGTGCCTAGAAGTATTCCTAAAAATCCTCCAATAGCACTGGTAGTAATTGCCTCTATAACAAATTGTCTTAGGATATCTTTTTTATTTGCACCAATTGCTTTTCTAATTCCTATTTCTCTTGTTCTTTCAGTAACTGAAACTAGCATAATGTTCATAATACCTATTCCACCTACCAAAAGTGATATACCTGCTATTGCAACCAATACCATCTTTATTGTATTTATAGTATCATTCATATTATCCATTATGCTTTGCGCATCGATGATAATATAATCATCTGCATCTTTAAAAATATTATAGAAAAATTTATCTATAACATCTGTTGCAGTTTTTGCAGATTCTTTATCTAAGTATGTAAAATACCATGTTGTTATATATTTTATATTGAATTCTTTTTGTGCAACAGTATATGGAATCAAAATCATGTTATCTTCATCACTAAATTTCGATTTTGAAATTTCTTTTAATATTCCAACTACTCTAAATTTTGTACCATCAATCTTAATGTATTCACCAATCGCTTCATTTGGTAATGTATCTTTGCCAAACATATCAGTCATTGCATGATATCCAAGTACACAAACCTTTTGATTTCTTGTCTCATCTATATATTCTATATTTCTTCCCGCTTCTAGTTTCTTACTTCTAACACTTACATACTGTGAAGTAACTCCATCAACCGGAAGTGTTTTTTCTGTTTTTTCATACTTTATTTTTTTATTAGCAGCTACATATGGAGAAAACTCAGTGATGTTTTCATCTTCGTTTACCATCTCTTCTATTTTTTCTAATGTTAAATGTTTTGATGAATTTTGCATATATGCACTAGCTACTATTATATTGGATCCCATTTCTTTAAAAGTATCTTCTACTTTATTTGTGACACCATTACCTAAACCTACTATTAATATTACTGCCGCAACACCAATAATAATTCCAAGCATAGTTAAAAGAGCACGCATCTTGTTCGCAAGAATACTTTTTAGAGCCAACATAAAAGCTTGCTTAAACTCCATAACCTATCCCTCGTTATTCTTATCTTCTATTATTTTTCCATCAGAAATTCTAATAATCCTTTTTGCTTGTGCTGCAATACTATTGTCGTGAGTAACTAAAATTATTGTATTTCCTTCTTCATTTAACTCTTTAATCAATTCTAATACTTCTATACCTGTATGACTATCTAAAGCACCAGTTGGTTCATCTGCAAGTATAACAGAAGGTTTAGTTGCAAGTGCTCTTGCAATTGATACTCTTTGTTGTTGTCCTCCAGACAATTGTTGAGGATATCTTTTTTCCATCCCTTCTAATCCAACTTTTAAAAGTGCTTCTTTTGCTCTTAGAATTCTTTCCTCTTTTGGAACTTTTTTATATATTAATGGAAGTTCAACATTACTAATTACATTTAATTTTTGAATCAAATTGTATTGTTGAAAAATAAAACCTAATTTGTAGTTTCTAATATAAGAAAGCTCATCATCTGATAATGTACCAACATCAATGCCATCTAATATATAATTGCCAGATGATGGAATATCTAAGCAACCGATTATATTCATACATGTTGATTTTCCGTGAACCTGATTGACCAACTATTGCTACAAATTCGCCTTCATCTATATGAAGTGAAATACCATCTAAAGCATGAACTGTGGTGTCACCAGTTTCATATATTTTATATACATTTTTTAAATCAATCACTTAAATATCACCTACCTTTTGTTGAACCATTGAAAGCATTAATTTTCTCTCATCATATTAGCTAAATTCTCCATAGAGAATGTGCCACTTTCTTTAACTTTATCTGTTAAAACTATATCTCCTGATTCTAGTCCAGAAACGATTTCTATATATTCATCACTGTTTAATCCAACTTCAACTAAAATCTTTTCATATCCTTTAGGTACTCTTGTATCTTCATCTTGATATTCAGAATTGTTTGATTTTTTATAAACGACATTACCTTTTCTAACTGCTGTAAGTGGCACTCTTAAAACATCAGATTTTTCAGCAACTTTTATTTTTGCATCCACTGTCATTCCAGAATAGATCTCATCATTACCTGGAATTTCTATTTCGATTGTATAGTTAGTAGTTCCTGCAGCATTTACGCCAATGATATTGATATTAGAAACTTTTCCAACAAATTCTTTATTTTCTAAAGCTTCAACAGTAACTACAACTTCTTGTCCCACTTGAATCTTTTTAATATCTAATTCATCTATCTGCATTTCAAACTTCATAATAGATACATCCGCAACAATTGCCATTACATTATTTGCATTTTGTTGATATTGCGAAATAACGTCACCTTTTTTAGCACTCTTAAATACTACTTTTCCAGAAATAGGTGAAGTAATATGATAATTATCTAGTTGCTTACTAACTTGTGAATAGCTATTTTGTGCATTCTTTTTAGATAGATTTGCATTATCTATAGTTAATTGTGCATTTTTAAGTTGAGTATTTAAATTACTATTTTCAAGTTCAGCTAGCAAATCACCAGCATGCACATATGAACCATTTTCAACATATAATTTTTTAACATTACCGGTGCTTTGTGAGACAACTACTGTTGCACTTTTTGCAGAAAGGTATGCATTATTTATGCTTACAATTTCTGAACCATCACTTAAATAAATAGTTCCTTCTACTCTAGCATTTTGTAAGCTATAGCCTGTAGTAGTAACTTGAATTGTTATATCTGTTACTTGTGCACCCATTGAAATAAGATTTGTACTATCTCCTACTTTTGTTACAACACCATCAATATATTCTATAAAATCTAAATAAAATAATTTTGCTCTATCTCCAACTTTGATATTATTTGCTGTTGCTGTTCTATATTGAAGTGTAACTTCATATACATTTAATTGATTGATATCACAAACAGGCATCATAGAATTAATTAGTGAACCTTCATGCATTGAAAGATTTTGAATATATCCATCAGCAGTTGCATAGATTTTTAAATCATCTATTTGATTTTTTATAGAATTATAGCTATTTTGTGCTTGATTAACTGCAACATTTGATTGTTGAATTCCAAGACCCGCTTGATTAATTGTGCTATTAATATCTTTTGAATCAATAACATACAATAAATCACCTTTATTAACGTAGCTATCTGCAACTACATTATCTTGAAGAATTTCTCCTGTAACTTTTGGAACAATGTTATAAATACTATTTGCAGTTATAACGCCATCGCCTTCAACAACTACTTTTACATCACCATGACTAACAACGTTTTCATCATAATTAAATTCTTCTACTACCTCTACACTAGGGGCATTAATTTTATTATAAATAATAAAACCAACAATAAGTCCAATGATAATGACTCTTTTTGCAATCTTCTTAATCTTTTCTTTTTTAAGTTTAGATTTAAAAACATCATTTATATTAGTATTATTTGAAGTTTTATTTGTATTTACATTATTTACTTCATTTGTTTGTTCGTTTGTTTGATTTTTATTCTCTTCCATACAAACCTGCTTTCTAAATTTATGCTTTTTATGGTCATATTACTCCACAATAAAACCATTATATTATTTTATCGCTAAACCTATGTAATATCAATCGTTTTTGCTCAAAAAAAGCATAAAAAAAGAGCTAAATTAGCTCCTTTTTTCTACTATACTTTCCATAGTTTTTACTATCGAATTAGGTGGTATCACACCTCTTACTGAAGTTAATGGATAAATACTTGTATTTGGTCCAACAATTGTACCTGGATTTAGCACACTATTACATCCAACTTCTACATAATCTCCCAAAAATGCTCCAACTTTTTTTAAATTGGTTTCTATATTGCTATTTAGTCCTTTAATTACAACATTTGTTTTATCACTTTTAACATTTGAAGTAATTGATCCGGCACCCATATGGCTTTTATATCCTAAAATTGAATCTCCAACATAATTAAAATGAGGTACCTGAACATTATCAAACAAAATAGCATTCTTCATTTCACAAGAATTACCAAGAACACTATTTTTACCAACAATTACTCCACCTCTTATAAAAGCACATTGTCTAATTTCTGCTCCCCCATCTATTATAGCAGGGCCAGTTATAGATGCTGTTGCAGCAATCTTTGCCGTTTTGTGAGCCCATGCATTTTCAGCTACCAAAATATAATCATCCGAAAGATTTTCACCAATATTTAAAATATAATCTTTTATATGAGGTAAAACTTCATAAGGATATTCATATTTATTTATTAAATCAATTGCAATTGAATTTTGAGTTAAAAATAATTCATTATTTTTCATTTTTTACTCCTTACTGGCGTTTGATGACCGCCGCTACTTTACTTGTCGTACCAGCGAGCAGTGCTCGCCATGGCGGTCGATGACCGCCGCTACTTATGCAACAAATTGAACTACAAATTTAGCAACTGTTTCTGATGCACTTACCAAAAATTCATCAAAATCAACTTTATTATTGTCATTTGGATTATCTGAGATACTTCTAATAACTATAAATGGAACTTTATCTAAAAAACAAACTTGTGCTATTGCGGCACCTTCCATTTCACAACAATCAGCACCAAACTCTTCATTAATTCTTTTAGCCAAAACTGTATCTGTTATAAATTTATCTCCAGAAGCAATTGTTCCAACTAAACCTTTAATAGTTTCATCCATCAAAATTACATTATATGCTTTTTGAACAAGTTCCTTATCTGAGTAAATAAATTTTCCTACTTCGTCAGATATTTCTCCTTTTTCTCTACCAAAGGCCGTTAAATCAAAATCATATTGCACTAGCTTTTCTCCAACAACAATATCCCCTATTTTGGCAATCTCACTTATTCCACCAGCAACGCCACAGTTAATAATATAATCTGGTTTATAATTATCTATCAATAGTTGTGTAACTCTTGCTGCATTTACTTTTCCTACTCCACAAAGAACAATTACAAACCTTCTATTGCCAATATCTCCTATATAAAATTTATTATTATATTTTTCTTCAACCAATGTACCAGTTAAATGCTTCTTTATTGCATTTAATTCCTCTGGCTCTGCACAAATAATACCGACCATATATACCTCTTTTCTTCTTTATATCCTTAAAAATCCTTATAATAAAGACAATTTATTATACCACTATACAAAATATATGAAAAGAAGCCCTTATATTATTATTAAAATTACAAATTCTACAAAATCTTTTGTTTTAGTCAAACACTTTAGTAAAAAATTAACGATTTTTAACATTTTCTTAATGTATTCTTAACCTTAGCTTTTTAGTCTATATGCTATACTGAATTTAGTTAAGAAATATTAGAAAGGCAAATACTAATGAAAAAATTAAAATTATTAATAAAATTTTCAATTGCAATGTTTACAATAATTGCTATCACGTATCCAATAGCAGCATTTTCAGATATTCCATTTGTAAAAAAATATAGGGACTTATATATAGAAACTGCAATGACAACAAATTCGCATCAATGGTTAGCAACTGCATTTTTACCAGAATACATAGTAAATGATGTTGTTGAAAGAAATAAAAAAGATCAAGAGTCAATGCAAAATTTTACAGTAAGTTGGGAAAATGTCTCTTATGCAAGTACATATGAAGAGCCAGTTGTTGAAGAAAAACCAGATTATGAAGCACTATTTTTTGAAAAATATTGGGAATTAGATACAGAAGATTTTAGAAATTTTCTTAAAGAAAATCCTGATTTATTAGAAAATGGATATGACAAATTATTTATAAATAATTCGAAACATGAATATGACATTAAATCTGTCTTTGATGAAAGAATATATTTGTTAGATGCAGAAAATAATACAATTATATTTGAAGTTACTGGAAGTGGATTTGTTGGAAAATTAGCTACAATTAAAGATCCATCTCAAGTAAGACTTGCAAAGTCCAAAACATTAGGTAGTTATGGTACTATTTTAAGAGATTTTTACAATGATGAAGAGCCAGTTTTAGCAATCAATTGTAGCGGTTTCAAAGATGTTGAAGATAAAGGAAATGGCGGCGTAGTTGTAGGTTCTTTAATAATAGATGGCGTTGAATATGGTAATCCAAAATCTAAATATTTTTTATTCGGTCAAAAATTTGATGATAAATTTTATATAGAAAAATATGATGAAAGCTTAACTAAAGATTATAGATGGGCTGCACAATTCTTACCTGCTCTAATAATAAATGGTGAGAAAAAAGTTGAAGGCTCATTTGGTTTTGGAATTCAGCCAAGAACAGCCATTGGCCAATCAACAAAAGGTGAAATGTTACTTTTAATTATTGATGGTCGTCAAGTTGGTTATAGTATCGGAGCAACTGTTTCTGATGAAGCAGATATTATGCTTAAGCACGATGCTTATCAAGCTGTTAATGCCGATGGTGGTAGTTCTTCACTTATGTGGTATGATGGAAAAAATATAACAAAACCATCTAGCAAAAACAATTTAGGTAGATATTTACCAGATGCTCTCGTAGTTGATAAAGCAGTTAAAGAATAAAAAATAATTCCGTACTTTTAAAAGTACGGAATTTTTATTTTTAAACCCAATCTTCTATTTGTTTTTTAGCATCATTTACTGTATGACCTAATATAGCAATTCCCGAAAGAATCTTTGCTCCTTTACAAATACTTTCTATATCTTTCTTACTAGAAGCTATTCCGCTTCCCTCATGAGTGCAAAAACACTTTACGCTCTTCCCTTCCCAATTTAATTTTTCTAATTGAGTAAACATTGGCATAGGCATCGTTCCCCAATAAATTGGATAACCTATATATACTTTTGCATATTTTTCTATATCATTTAATTCTTCTTTAAGTTCTGGTCTAGCATTTGCTTTTTTCTCATCTAAAGATTCATCACAACATGCCTTATAGCCTGTTGGATAAGGATCTTTTCTTTCAACTTTAAAAAGATCTGCTCCCGTCAATTGTTGAATATATTCTGCAATTATTTCTGTATTTCCCTTTTCAGTTGTTTTTAATTCTCCGTCAAAGTAATTCTCATCTGCTCTAGAAAAATAAATTACTAAACTTCTTCCTTCATTTTCGCTCATATAAAAACCACCTTTTTATTGATTCACCTTTATAATCTAATTATAACATTAAATATGAAAAAGAAAAGCTCTGATTGTGAATCTCACAATCAGAGCCGTTAACCTAGGTATATGTCTCCATTTGCAGTATTTGTCAAAATCTTTTTCCGTCCTTTTTATTTTTTATAATCTTACAATAGTAGTGTCCGAAACAAGAAAGGAAAACAATCAAGTGTGCCGAAACAACCAGAAAGGACAGTACGAGTAATCGGAGGTCTCAATGTACGAGTAGGGCGTCCGAGCGATAGTGTTTGA
The DNA here is from genome assembly GCA_017518295.1 of Clostridia bacterium. GTDB lineage: Bacteria > Bacillota > Clostridia > TANB77 > UBA1234 > RGIG6105. The sequence continues at coordinate 47,516 of JAFWVJ010000016.1, read as the reverse complement.
CCTAGGTATAACATTCATAAATAAAAGAAATCTATCATCAAATGTTAATAAAAGTATACCTAAAAAACAACTATAAAGAGCTCTCTATAAAGAAAAAGACTTTGCCCTTCCCCTAAAAGGCATAGAAAAAACCGACAAACCACTTACAATAAATACTTCATAAAAATAAAGTAAATTTGATTACAGTAACAAAAAAGTTATTGTAAAAGTATAAGCACTATCTGCTCAACTGAAATGGTATCACAACAAAAAAATAAAATCAACTATTTCACAAATTGTTTACAAATACATTTTACTTATATATATCAATACATATTGGCACAAAATAATCATTTTTCATAAGATTTAAATCTAATGTTCCAGAAATTCCATCAAGACTAGCTGCTGTTTCTGTAAACTGCCAAGCAACAACTTTATCTAAATACTTATCTGAATACCATATTGTTTCTGTATCGCCTTTATTTACTTTTGTATTCAAAATACTGTCTATAATATTATTCTCATCTTCTCTATTCTTTTGTTGCTCTTTTTTTATAAAATCATCATAAAATACTATAGGAATTTTATCATCTAAAGTATATGCAGCAGTCCAATATGGACAATTAACATCTTTTAAGTATGTTTCAATTCTAGCACCATTTGCATATAGCATACAGTCAATATTTGCATTTTTAAAATCATCTATTAATAAATTAACAAGTGTTACTCTTTCATCCCAAATATTATCTGCTCTTCCATCACCATGTTGATTTTCCATATCTATAGATAATGGTAATAAGTGAAATTTGCCATCATATTTTTTGTATTTTTCTAAAGCAAATTCAAACTCAGCATGAACCTCTTCTTCATTTAAGGCTTCATCTAAGAAATAAAATCCATATGGAACTCCTAAGTATTCACAGGCATCTACAAATATATCTACTTTTTCATCATAGTACATATTTCCTGCTTTACCATATCCTCTTCCACCAAGCCTTATGATTGCATAATTAAAATCATATTCTAATAAATATTTTTCAAAATCTTCTTTTTTAAAAAACTCTCTTTTAAAATTAAATCCTGAAACATCGCAAGCTAAAGTATACTTGTTTTTTGCATTATAAATAAAATACTTAATGTCACTTTTGTTTACAAAGCCTTTATTTCCATTCACTTCTATTTCATACATATTATCTAATTTAGCATTTAATATATTTACATTAGTTTTTTCTTTAATTGTTGAAATCGGTTCATCGTTATTTAAAGTCTTGTACAAAATAGTATCTTTCATAGTAATACCATGAATTATATTATTTTCAAAATAATATGGACTACTTAAATCTTCTTTATCTATCTCAACAATTGGAATTAGTTCTCCTGACTCTTCACTATTAATTGGTATTTTATTTTCATCTTCACAACCTATAAAACAAATTATAACAAGTATTAATAATAAACTTAAAACTAAATTTTTCATAATCTCTCCTACCTTTAGCAAAATTATAGCATAAAAAAGCATGAAGAATAAACTTCATGCTTTTATAATTATTTATTATACTTTGATAATCATCTAGATATTACATCTTTAAACATCTTACTTTACGAATATAAGAATCATCTAAAATATATGAAAAAATCGTAGGAACTTTTTTCCTAGCTTGATTAACCAAATACTCTGGAATTCCATAAATTGCCTCGGCCATGCTACCTACAATAGCAGCATTTGTGTCTGTATCTCCGCCATATGATAAAACTTTTCGAATAGCATCTTCAAAATTCATGCTTTCAAAAAGAGCGTATAAGCAGTTATTCAGAGTATCATAGCAAGTCTTGTTAAACTGATAAAAAGGTTTATATTCAATCACACCAAGATCCAGTTTTTCGCGAATTTCTTCTTTTTTCAGTCCTTTTCTAGCATAAAAAATAATGAGTGCAACTGTCCTAGCACAATCAATTGCTTCAGTAGAATGATGCGAAGGTATAGTTGCAAGCATAGCATTTTTTATAACTTCTTCTTCAGTATCAAACATCTTGCCAATGCCAGAAATTCGCATCATAGCACCATTTCCAATACTATTACCTGCAGCTTCTCTCTTTATCCATCTTACAAAGTTGCCGCCAAAGTAACCATGAAAATGATTTTGAAAAGAAGTTTCAGGAGAACTATCAATATAGCGTTCTCCATATTGTCTCAATACCTTTTCATAATCGGGATCTTTTCCTTCTCTAATTGCATCATAAATAGCAACTGTCAAGATAGTATCATCAGTAAAAAAACTATCATCAGTAATTAAATCACTCACTAAAACAGGTTCAATTTTTTTCGTTTGAGAGTATTCATATGTGGAACCAGCCAAGTCTCCAATCACAGCACCCCACATTTGATTCTTTCCTCCTTTTAGTCTAAAAGTAGTTTGTTTAGCCAAATCCTTATTTAACGCCCTCAATATAACATGGATTAACATAAAATGCAATAATGAAATTGACAAAAAAGCCCTTAAATTGTATAATTAGCCAGATTTAAGGTTTTCAAGGTATTCCAACTATTTAAGGAGGTTTAATGATGAGCAAAATTAAGCAACTTCTTATGGAAAAAGACAATGTAATCGTGATGGATGTTGATGGAGTACTTGCTCTTCAAGAATGGGGTGAGTACAATCACTTCGACTTGTCTGACGAAGAATGGTCTGTAATGGCAAATGAGCAAGAACATTTTTATGGTGAAGAACTTGTTTCTAAAAAAATGCAAGCTTATTTGGCTGACAAAGACCCTGACTTACTATTTGTTATTTCTAAAGCTTATACAAAGAATGAAGATGAATCTAAAGTTTATTATTGTAGCACATATTATCCTATTCCTAGAGACCACATCTTCTTTGTTAGAAGTGATAAAGAAAAAGTTGAAGTCTTTAAGAAAATTATTGCTATGTTTCCAAATGTTCCTAATCATAAAAAGATTATGATTGAAGATACTGTTTCTATATTAAATGACATTAAAGAACAGACTGGATGCGCCACTGTGCATATTAGCTCATTTTTGGATTTATAAAAAATAAAAAACACTGCTTTTATAGCAGTGTTTTTATTTATATAATTTCTTAAAATCTTCAAAGTTTCCAAATTCTGATTTTATTTCCTTACACATATTCTTATATACTTTATTAGTTAAGTCACAATCATTTAAAGCCCTGTGTTTGTTACGTGCTTTAATACCATAATAATCTGTCAAATCATCTAATCTATGATGATCTAATTTAGGTAAAAGTTTCCTAGATATTTTAAGAGTATCTACAAAATCATTTGTAAGTGGTTCATCTAAAACTTCACAAAAATTATCATACAAAAAATTGACATCGAAATTAACATTGTGGCCTAAAATAATATCATCTTGTAAAAAATCTTTAAAACCAATTAATACATCTTCTAATTCCTCTCCCTCATCTAACGCCATCTTCGTTGTAATTCCTGTAAGGTTACTTATAAAATAAGGTATATTTTCATGAGGATTTATAAGCTTAGAAAAAGTATCAACTTCTTTTCCACCACGTACTTTTATAGCACTTATTTCTAATATTTTGTTATAGTTAGGGCTCATACCCGTAGTCTCAATATCTACAACTGTATAGTCTTTTAACTGTTCAACTATGTTATTGCCTTTTAAGCTTCTATCATTATTTGCCATTTATATAATCACCTATTTAGTAATAAATTCTATGAATCTTGCTACTGCTTTTCCTCTATGACTAACAGCATTTTTCTCTTCTGGAGAATACTCAGCAAAACTTCTATTATCTCCTTCGTAATGAAAAATTGGATCAAAGCCAAAACCATTTGTACCTTTAGGTTCATAGCCTATTATTCCTTCTGCTTTTTCTTCAAAAAAATGCTTTTCGCCATTTTCATCAATATAGCAAACGCAGCATTTAAATCTTGCTGTTCTTTTTTCTTTTGGAACATCTTTTAGTTTTTCTAAAACCAAGTTAATTCTATCTGCATCAGTTGCTTCTTCACCAGCAAATCTATGAGAATGAACACCTGGTGCACCATCCAAAGCATCTATACAAAGACCACTATCATCAGCAATAACAGGTTTTTTAAGCATCTCATAAATTGCATCTGCTTTTATTTCTGCATTTTCTTTAAAAGTTTCACCTGTTTCTTCTACATCAACATCAATACCTGCCTCTTTAAGTGAAAGCACCTTAATATCAAAGCTAGATAATTTTTGTTTCATTTCTCTAACCTTATTTTGGTTATTTGTTGCTAAGATAATTTCTTTCATATTTTAGCTCCTTTCTTTACACAAAAACTACAGGGACATAATAACTTATGTCCCTGCAAAAATCAATATTAACCGTAATATTCTGCCTTATCATTTTCCCATAAATTTGGCTCATAAACAGTACCTACAAACCATATTTCGCCTGTTTTCTTATCTCTAATAATGAATAAGAATGGATGATCAAAATTAATTCTAATATATTCTGTTTCTCTAGGAATAGCTACAGCTGAATCTTTCATAGCAAATATAGTAACAGCTGCTGCTTTTATTCCATCTTCTGAAAATTCAATCATAGCCTTGTGTTTTGCTTTATCTACATAGAATTGAGTTTTTTCAGATATATTATTAAAGTTTGCAACATTTGGATCAAAAGCATATTCCATTCCTAATTTCTTTAACTCATCTTCAAATCCAATGTCATATTCAAATTTAAATTTTGGTATATTTAAAATAATCTCTGTTAGAACATCATCTTTGTATGTTCTCTTGCTTATATCTATTGATTTGTTACGAATTTCATTAATTTGAGCTGTAGTAATACTATTTGTAAAATCAATTAATGATTGTTTTTTAGGCATTATAGCAACAAACTCTAACTGATTTCCATCATATTCTTTTAAGTCTTTATTAATTACTTGTATATCATCATCAAAATAATATCCAAAAACATTGAAATCTGTCTTTTTATTAACACTGCATGATTGATTCAAAGTAGTAGCTAAAATCTTTGTTCCATCTTGTTTGATAAACTCTTTTCCTCTTGTATTATCGTCAGAGAATTTAACATCCCATTCCATATCAATAGCAAGTGCATTTAATAGTAGTAATTTAACTCCTGCAACGTCACCATCTTTTAGCATATTTTTAATTAATCCAAGAGTTTTATCTTCTATCCACTTATTAATATTTCCTGCACTTGTTAAAGCATCATACATTACTTCAGCATTATATTTAGTTTTCAAAGTATTTGAAAATGAGTCTTTAACCATCTCTTTATAATCGTTTCTAATATAAAGACCATTTGCTAGAGAAATGTTTTTAGATGATTCATATTTTGTTAAATCATATGCACCAACTAAATGATCTATTTGTTGTTTTGTATTTTCTAAAGCACCTTCTGAAAGCATCTTCAAAGCATACTTTATAGATAATGGGCTATATATAACGTTTGCTTTTGCATTTTCTAGTTTTAAAAATGCAACATCTAAATCAACATCTTCTATTGCAGGGTCGTCAGCACCTGTACTCTTTAAAAATCTAGTAATCAAAGTTGATGCTTCTGCTCTTGTTAAAGATTTTTTAGGACTAAATTCTTTATTTTCGTTGCCAATCATTAAACCAGAAGCAGCTACATTATTTACAGCATCAGTATATTTTTCAGATATTTCTGTTTTATCAATAAATTCTACAGGTTTTTCTTCACCAGTTAAATCAAAGGCTTCACTTAAAATAACTGCAACTTCTTCTCTTAAAATTGGTCTTTCTGGATAAAAATATGAATAGCCATCTGAAGTCTCTTTTAATGAAGATCCAAAATATTGAATTGGATTATAAGACCATCTTGATTCTGAAACATCATAGTAATTAACTATTATTTTTGTTTCAACTTTAGGAGAATTAACCGCTTTATATAGTATTTGTACAAATTCTTCTCTTGAAACTTCTTTATCTGGTTTAAATGTGCCATCTTCGTAACCATTTAAAATTCCTTTTTCTTTCATATTATTAATTGTGTCGTATGCCCAATGCTCTTTGGATACATCGCTAAAGCCGGCTGCGTAGCATACATTTAAAGCAAAAATAGAAATAATAAGTGTTAAAACAAGTAACTTTTTCATAAAAATCTCCTTTAAATAATTATTAAAAACACATAAATAATATACAACAAAAACAAGTAATTATCAAATAATTACTTGTTTTATTTTTTAAAATTATTATTGCTCTTTTTATTATTATTTTACGCTTTATTTTGAGTCTCTTTGATTCTTAGGAGTTCATATTTTCTTTTTAAATTATTATATTCAATAAAATAATTGTTGGCTTCTTTTATAAGTTTATTTCGTAAAGCAACTACTTGCTCCTTAGTCATATTTTCTTCTTTTATTAAGCCTAAATTATAATCTCTTTTTAGTTTATATATTTCAAACTCACTCATATTATCCTCCTATTAATCATATATACTCTTTTTGGGATCTTGATTTCTACTCATATATCTCATGGCCTCTATTGCTTTACGTTGTTCTTCAACTATTTTAGCTAGGTTTGAAACCATTTCAGAAAGCTGATCTAAAGTCATCTCTTGAGGATTTCTTTTTTGTGCTTCTGGTAACTTTTCATATTGCTCTGGCTCTAAACTTTTTTCAAAATCGATTCCGCCATGTTTTGCAATTATTTTTACAATTAAATCCTCTTCTATTCCTGGAAATACAGTTTTAGTTGTATTTGGCTCTTCGCCCCTACCATCTAATTCTTCAAATAATGAAGTAGGAAAACCTATTTCATAATACTCATATCTATCTAAACCATTAATTCTTGGAATACAATAATGATACTCCGAAGCTTGAACTGACATTGCTTCTCCATCTTTCATCACAATTGGTTTTCTTACTTGTCTATATGGTAATTCTGGAATAGTAGCTTTAAAGAAAGTTAAAAAGTCTTTTTGAGCATTTTCTAGTTGTTCTTTTGTTAACTCATTATCTTTTTGTTTTTTTATTTCTACTTGATCTATAACATTTGATTTAGCTTCTTTAACTTCTTTTTGGTAATCAATTTCAATAAATGCATCATCATTAACTTTATAATAACCGTAAGGATACCAAGCATCTCCTCCGATTGGTTCCCATGAAAAAATAGGAGTTTTAAATGTTATACCTCCTCCAAAAATAGAGTCGTTAACATCAATTATATTGTCACCACATCTTATGCCTAAGTGTTCATCGCTCATATTTGATAAAATTTCGTTAGAAATTCTTACAATTGTTGGCTTCTTAATTTTATGTGTTAATTTTCCAAAATCTTTTACTTCTCTAATCTCCATAATACTCCAACTTGCAGGTACCCATCCACTTGCGCATTCACCATATTCTGTATGCATAGCAATTTCATATTTTTTTCCTTCACTTTCAATACAAATTGTATCTTTTGTTAAAGTCACTTTCTTACGCTCAAAGTCACAGTTAAATCCTTCACTAACTTCGCCTTCGTATTCTTCTCTTTTTTCTCCAATTATCCTAATTTCTTTTTCTACTAAAGAATTAAAAATCTCTAATGATAAATCATCCATATTTATTATCTCCTTTCATTTATTCGTCTTTTTCAAAACTAACTATTATAGCTTCATGTTCTCCATAAATTCTTTCTTTTATGTCTTTTAAGCTAAAATGGTATTTTCTTCCAACAATTATCATATCTTCCGTAATTGTTTCTGGAAGTATAGGACTTTGATCTGTCTCATACTTAGTACAATTACTTCCATTTGCTAGCATAGATGATAAGTAGGATTTTCCTAGCGCGCTTTCACCCTCAAATATCCATACCGGCCTTTTTTCTTTTATTCTATTTGTTGGAATCAAATTTTCGAATTTGATTTGAACTTCATTTTCATTAACTTTGAATAAGCAATTATCATATTCTTTTTGATTTGGTTCAAATTCAATTTCTGCTCTTTCTTTTGTAAAATAACTAATGCCTGAAAACATCTTTACTTCTCTTAAAATTATTTGATTAGAACTTTCAGTATCGCAATCTATTTCTAATTCAAACTTTTTTTCATTAACTCTACAATTAAAAATAAACGTCGAAACTTCTTCTTGCTTTTCACCTATTCTTTTGATATGTTTTTCTACTCTCATACTTTTTACTAGAAGTAACATGTTCTCACCGCCTTTGTAATTTTATGTTAACATAATTTTAAGTATATGTAAAATTAATGATTGTTATATTATAGATAAATTTTACTTATGTATACAAAATTAAAAAACCGACCAATAAATGGTCGGTCTCAAAGTTATTCTTCATCTTCTGGAATAATATCATCTAAGATGAAATATTTAATCATATTATCAAGAATTATATTTGCAACAATCATGCATGTAGTAATAAGTGAGATATGATCTGTATCAATAGATGCAAAGTTAGTAACAGAGCTTTCATGGAACTCTTGTACTTCTCTCATAGCATTATTGAATGTATCGATATTATCTTTATTATTAAAGCGCCGCGGCTCCAAATAAAGAGTAGAAATATAGTCTCGCTGGATAGAAATCATAGAATCAGCCTTTAGCACAACTAGTGTATTAATCCATTCTTTTGAAAACTTGCTATATGTTTCGGCGGCATTTGAGAATTCTTCCATAGTAAGGTCATCACTATTTAAACGAATGTAGTTCCAAATCTGCCTATCATTAATACCTCTATCAATTAAAACTATATCGAAGTCACCTTGGACCGCTTCTTTTAACTGATCAAAAGCTGTATTTAGAATAAGCAAATTATATTCGCCTAAACTCATCGTTTCTTTTAATGGAAGAATGCTATTTTTATAAAACTTTGAAGTAGTAAGTTCTTCAATCACATGGACTTTAAATCCTGCTTTTTCAAAGAACCTTTTTAAGTTATGAATTGTAGTACTTTTACCAGAACGAGGTGTTCCTGTAAACTCTACCACAAAAGGCAGTTTAGTTTTTACATGTCCATTTCTTAAAAGTGTTAAAAGCAAATACTTTCTTCTATGGAGAAGATCTGCCATCTCGAATTGATGACTATTATTTGCTCCCTTTGCATTAAATATAGCTTTAATATCTTTGGGATTATAATCTTTTAGAGAATCTTTAAGAAAGCTAGATAAATCATCATCTTCTTTTACTACCCGTCCCATAAGCTTCCAAAGTTTTTCATTTTTAGAATCAACACGATACATTTCTTTAACTTTATCGCTTAACATCTTTTTTTCCTCCCTACAGATTGGAATTTACAAACTTATATAAGATCTCGCCTACTATACTATAAAAATATATAAATATCAATAAAAAAATTACCATTTACTGGTACTTTTATAATTATTACACTTCAATTAATTCATATTCTTTACTACCAAATCCAAGTTCTGCAGCTGCATCAATTGTATGTGTTCCATGACGAGAATTTACTCTTTCTAAGAAATGTTCTTTTCCTGGATCATCAGAGGCATTTACTAAATCTACACAAGCTTGATCAATTGCAATTGGATCTATTGAAGCAAGAATTCCTATATCTTTCATGCAAGGATCTTCTGCAACTGCACAACAATCACAATCTACTGACATATTTGCCATTATATTTATAAATGCAATATTTCCTTTAAAGTAATCAACAACAGCTGAAGCAGCTTCAGCCATTGATTCTAGAAAATCATCTTGTGCTGGTAGATTATCCCAAACTGTATATTGATCTTTATTTGTACCAGCTGAATGAATCCAAGCTTTTCCTTTTGAAGAAGCACAACCTATAGATAATTGCTTTAATGCTCCTCCAAATCCACCCATTGGATGTCCTTTAAAATGTGAAAGTACAAGCATAGAATCATAATTAACTGTATTTTTTCCTAAGAAATCTTCTTTTAAATGTTTTCCATTTCTTACTGGAATAACTAAATCAGGGCCTTCTTCATCTAATAAATCTACAGTAAAATATTTATTCCAACCATGTCTTTCTATTGTTTTTAAATGCTTTTCTGAAGTATTTCTTTCTCCACCATAAGCAGTATTACATTCAACAATCGTACCATTTACGTATTCAACTATTGGCTTCCAAAATTCTGGTTTTAAATAATTTTGATTTCCTTCTTCTCCAGAATGAACTTTTGTAGCAACTTTTCCTTGAAGATTTATTCCTAATAATTTATACATTTCTACAACTTTTTCTGGTGTTAGTTCTCTTGTAAAATAAACTTTTGATTTTTCGCTCATTTTTTTCTCCTTTATAATTACTTTAAATTCTTTACCATTCTTGTTGCAATTATAATTGCTTGTTCTCTTGTGGCATTTGCATAAGAAATTGCTTCTTCAGCTTTAGTGGTATTCTTTGGTGCAAATTTATTATCTCCTACTCCATTTATAATTCCTTTTGCATTCATAAAATACACGCTATCTTTTGCCCAATCAGAAATATCTTTATCATCTGCAAAAGTATTTGACTTTGTGTATTCCAATTTATAATTACTATCAGTAGCTAATGTCCAACCGCTCATTGTTGCTTTTTTATATGTTCTTGCAAGCATAGTAGCAGCTTGTTCTCTATTTAAAAGAGCGTTTGGATCAAACTTTGTTTCGGATACACCAGCAGTTATACCTAAGTTATATGCTTTTAATACTTCTTCATTTTTTGTATCAGTAAATGGATTGGTTGAAACAGGTGTTGCTTTGATTCCTGTTAATGCTTCAAAAGCTTTTACAGATACTGCAGCAAATTCTTCTCTAGTTATAGATTTTGTTAAATCAACATTTTTTAGTGATTCTGGTATTAAACCTAATTTATCTGCTTCTGCAAGTTCTTTTTGAGCCCATTCAGATGCTTTAAAGTCGACTTTTTCATTTAACACTAATTCATTAGACCAATTACTATATCTTAAATTTCCATCTTTATCTGCACCAGTATAACGTGCTTTAACTACAACAGATGAATCTACATGTAGTTCATTTAAATACTCAGTTTCAAATATGCCATTCCAATTATCATCATCTTGATCATAATTAGGAGAATAATTTAAACTAGATATTTCAGATTCTTTTCCATTAATTGAATATTCTAATTCTATTCCTCCTATATAACCTGCCTGATTATATCCATCTTCATGATTTTCATAATATGAAATTGCACTTTTAACATTTGATGGTGTCTTTAAAGTAACTTCTAACCATATATTATTTGATTCATCATCATGAATTTCTAATTTAGCTATAACAGGTGCTGTTTTTAAATCACTTTCCGTAGGTGCAAGACTAGGTAGGTCATATTCAGGAAAAATAACATCTGCAAATGCAACTGACATAAAGATTGCTAAACAAATAACTAATAAACTCGCAATTAATTTTTTCATAAAATAAAAACTCCTTTTAAAAATTTTGTATTTAAATTCAAGTTAAAAATATCATATCAAATATGATTAGTATATACAACAACACATTACAAAAAAGCTGACACCAAATGGTGTCAGCTTTTAATTAATCTCTCGCCTTTTACTAAAGGATTGAGTATTCTTCTTTTTATTCCTTGTAACTCTACTGGAACAATTTCGTGCTTTTGGACATTTCTAAAAGTATACATTAAAGATTTTATTTCATTATCTTCGCTTCTATCTAACAGACTCAAAATATCTTTTTCAGCAAGAGTAAACAAATCTTCGTATCTAAATAATCCTTTTTCGATTCCCTTCTTAGCAATAGTGCCTAAAAGATTCATCATGAAGTTGTCATCATCTTGATGGCAATACTCATCAATTTGATTAGAGATTGCAAGTACTTTTCTTGCTACTCTTTCACTTGCAAACCCAATCTCATCTTCTCCAAATTCATTTTGATAAATACGCACATCATCGATTATTTCAACTATATCATGATAAGAAAGATTCTTTGTCCACCCTATTCCTGTAAGTATAATTCCATCTAATCTATCTGCACAAAGTTTTGGTCTATCATTATCCACTACTGTATACTGTTTGTAGTTAATGATATCTTCTGGATCAATTCCATCATCACGAAGGCACTTTATAATTACTTTATCGGACAAAATAATCGTCCCTGTTAATTCCTCTGTGCTTTCTTGATTTGCATAGTCTCCATTCATATAATCAATTGCATGACTAAAGCATGGCGTTGCTATATCATGAAAAAGACCTGCCAAAGCTTTCTTCTTGCTATTTGTCAATTTATATGTCAGAAGAGCTACTGTCATAGAATGATCAAATCTTGTAATCTTTTCCTTAAAGTTATAAATATCTTTAGAAGCATAATCCATCCCGCAAAAATACCCTATGTATTTAAGTCTCCGAAGAGAACTAGCGCTCAGGTATTTTTGCACTACTGGGAAGAAAGTAGAAAGTCCTATATAGTCCATATATTTATCAACAATTCGTTCCATCACTAATTCTCCTTTCTTAATTATTTAAGCAAAGAGAGGCCATTCTTTAATTGAATAGCCTCTCTATTGGACATTAAAAATTATTTCAAAACATCATTGAGATTAGTCATGGCATATGCCTGAATCATTGCCCTCATTCCGTTGGGAATCTCACTAAGATCCTCAGGGAAATCATGAATCTTAGCATACTGTACCAAGTTGGCGTACGCTCTTTCTTTCATATAGGGCGGAAAATCATATGCTTTATAAATATAATCAAAGTATGCTTTAACTTCTTCTTCTCCAAGTTTGATGCAGCCAAGATCAACCAAGACCATGAAAGATCCATCAATAGTATCATGAACCTTGCCATCCTTGGCCCAGATTTCACGAATAGCATTAACAACTTCGGAACCAGATTCATAGATCATCTTCCGGTATCCAGAAAGAATGAAAATCATACGGTAAAGGTAGGTATTTGCGTAGTCTTTGCGTTCTTTGAGTGTCATCATGGAATATTACCTCCTTTTTTAATTCAACTTTAAAATGTTCAGTCGAACAGTAAACAATTTCTTATGAAACAAATCGAATAATACCACCTTTTTGTAAAAAACTCAATACATAATGTAAAATTTATGTAAATTAGAGTACATCTGTTTGCTTCTTTTGAGTATAAAATGGCAAGTCTGTCATAAGTATATAATTTGAAAAGCCCTCCTAACCAGGCTAACGCCATCCTACTTTTCAAATTATATACTTATGTGACTTGCTAAGTTATATTCTCTATAATTTCAATGCTCTCATAGCATTTAATACTGCCAGTACAGTAACACCAACATCTGCAAATACTGCAAGCCACATTGGAGCATAGCCGAATCCAGCTAGTATTAAGACAGCAATTTTAATTAAAATTGCAAATATAATATTCTGCTTTGCTATAGACATAGTCTTTTTTGAAATAACAATTGCTTTACTAATATTAGAAACTTTATCATCCATTAAAACCATATCTGCAACTTCTATTGCAGCATCTTGTCCTAATGCACCCATCGCAACACCAATATCTGCCTTAGCAATTACTGGAGCATCATTTATTCCATCACCAGCAAAAATCGTTTTTGTACTTTTACTTTCATTATTTATAATATCTTCTAAAATTTTTGCTTTATCTTGTGGTAATAACTCTGCATGATATTCGTCAACATTTAATTTTTGAGCAATGTCTTTTCCTACTTCTTCATGATCACCAGTTAACATTACTACTTTGTATCCTCTATCATGAAATTCTTTAATAGAAGAAATTGCATCATCTTTAATCTTGTCTGAAATAACTATATGACCTGCATATTCATTATTAATTGCAACATGTACAATTGTGCCAACATGTTCACAAGGCTTCCAATCAATTTTTAATTCTTCCATTAGTTTGCTATTTCCAACACAAACTTCTTCACTATTTACAATTGCTTTTATACCTTTTCCAGAGACATCTTCAATTACTTTAACATCACAACCATCATCTTCATTTTTGAATGCATTTTTAAGTGAAATTGCGATTGGATGTTTTGAAAATCTTTCTACATGAGCGGCTAAATGGAGTAATCTATGTTCATCACATTTTTCTGGATGAATTGCAACTACTTCAAATACTCCTTTAGTTAATGTTCCAGTTTTATCAAATACTAAAGTCTTTACTTTAGATAAATCTTCTAAATAACTAGAACCTTTTAACAATATACCATGCTTAGAAAGTGCACCTATTCCACCAAAGAAACTAAGTGGAACCGAAATAATCAAAGCACATGGACAAGATACTACTAAGAATGTAAGTCCTCTAACTAACCAAGTATAAAAGTTATTCATAAAGTTTCCTAAAACAATAGGTGGAACAAATGAAATTGCTAGAGCAATTAAAACAACTAATGGAGTATATATTCTTGAAAATCTCGTTATAAACTTTTCACTTTTTGACTTATTATCTACCGCATTTTTTACCAAGTCTATAATCTTGGATGCTGTAGATTCACTAAATTCTTTAGTAACTCTTATCTTAATATTGTTAGATAAATTAACAAATCCTGCAGAAATTTCATCATCTACAACTAAAGTTCTTGGCACACTTTCACCAGTTATAGCTGCAGTATTTACTGAAGAATTACCTTCTAATATGATTCCATCTAATGGAACTTTTTCACCAGGATATACTTCGATAGTATCCCCAACTTTAACATCTTCTGGGCTTACCTTTTCTACCTTTCCTTCTTTTTGTAAGTTAGCATAGTCAGGTCTAATTTCCATTAATTCTTCAATAGACTTTTCTGTTTTTCCTTCTGCAATTTCTTCAAATAATTCTCCTATTTTGAAAAATAACATTACAAAAACTGCTTCCGAAAACATATTTTCTGTATTTGGTAAAAAGCCTATTGTTAAAGCTCCAACCGTAGCTAAACTCATTAAAAAGTCTTCTTCAAATAATTCGCCATGAAATAGTTTTTCAATGGCTTCTTTTAATACTTCTCCTCCAATTAATAAATATGGAATCAAATAAATAATTAAATATTGCCAATTTTCTAAATTGGTATTTTTCTCAATTACTATTGCCCATACCAATAAAAAAGAAGAAAGTATTATCTTTAAGATCTCTTTTTTGACATCTTTTCTTTCTTCCTCTTCTTCCAAAGAAATCCTCCTTTTTGTATATAGAAATAAATATTTTTCATAAATAATTATAAAATAAGCTCCTTGGTATTTCAAGGAGCCTAAGAATTATTTAATTGGATCATCATCTAAATAACTATATGGATCATTATTATTTTGACTATCTATTGGATTGTTTTGATCTTCTATCAAATTATTATGAAAATCATTTGAAGTACTGCTTGGTAGACTATTTAAAAGATTAATTTGTCTTTCATTGTGTTCATTTATTTTGGCTTGTACAAGAGAATTTTTTGCACCAACAAGTTTTTGATTAGGAGAATGTGCTCTTTTTAAAATTAATACTCCAATTGAAACCATAATAAAGTCAACTACCAATGTAATACCACTTTCTTTTAGCATTAAATTAAAATTGCACAAACTGTTTGAATAAATAAAAAGCAAAAGTGCAAGTGTGATAGCAATCCACGACCAACCAACTATTTTCAAAACTGTTGATTCTGAGTCATTAATTCTCAAACAGAAATTGCAAACAATTCCAATAATTATAAATATAAAACCCATTACCATGAAAGCCACATCATTTCTGTCATTTTTTAGCATATTTTCGCTTGGAGAATCGATGTCATATAGAATGATATCAGAAATATCAAGTGGTTTATCTATATGATGTTTTTTTGAAATTGCTTCATATGGAATAAAATTTACATAGAATTTATAATGCCACCAATAACTAGATATATCGTCTCCATCACTATCTTTAGTAATATGATATGTAGACTTAATAAAAACCGCATTGGCTTCATGATAATTCTTTCTTCTTCCATAAATCGACGTGCCACGAAGTAAAAGTAGCGCTCCAATACAAAAGAATATATATAATAAAGCGGTACTTTTGAAATTTTTTTTCATATTTATATCCTTTCGTTTTTAGAATTTATACTATAGTAGTCCAAAATCATTTCCATCATCAGATTCTTCTTCCTCTTCTTCATCATCTGAATAAGACTCAACGGTATTTTGACTAACCCATTCTAAGAATTCATCATTTGCATCTCTTAATTCAATAGCAGAAATCTCTGGAACTTCATAATCGTGAAGTTCAGTTATTTCATCTTTAATCATGTCAAAAAAGCTTTCAACTGTTCTAAATTCAAGCTTATATTCATGAGCCATTTCTAGGTTTCCGTCCCACCAATATTTTGAGTCAACTCTCGAAACCTGGCATCCTGCTACTAAATTTTTAATTAATAATGTATCACAAATTCCTTCTGCAATCTTTTTATCTTTGCATAAAGTTGTAACTATAATATATCTTTCCATAATAACACCTCTTAATTACTATTAATTACTCATAATCTTTCTATTTAACTATATCACAGAGTTTGTAGTAAAGCATTTAGACTAATTATAATTAACTGTTCTGTAACAAAATTATAAAAAAAGTGTAACTAATAATTAGCAAAAGCTACTAATTAATTACACTTTTTATTCTCATTTGGTAA
This sequence comes from Clostridia bacterium, assembly GCA_017518295.1. Lineage (GTDB taxonomy): Bacteria > Bacillota > Clostridia > TANB77 > UBA1234 > RGIG6105. Next base: position 30,995 of record JAFWVJ010000016.1, on the reverse strand, counting down.
TAATCTTTGCTATAAAAGTTCTTTTAACTTTCATTGCACCCATAGGACAAAACTCTTGGCAGCAAAAACATTTTATGCATTTTTTTCTATCTATTTTTGGCACATTATTTACCATAGTAATTGCCTTTGCAGGGCATACTTCCATACATTTTTTACAACCAATACATTGTGTTTTAGTAACGTTAGGTTTTGAGCTTAATGCTTTTTTAGCTATTTTTCCAATTAGTTTTGATTCATCTTCAAACCATAAAGATTTATGTACTTTTCTAGTATCAAAATCATCAATAACTAAATCATCTACATTTAAATTAGTTTTTACATCACTATATTTTTCTGGGATAAAGCCTCTCTCTAACGCCATTTCTAATACTGGTACATTATTTAGTTCTAGGCTAATAATTCTTGAACATACTAAATCTAGCTTATAAGGATCTTTTGAAGCAAGAACTACTCCTACTTGCTTTGGAACACCTGCAGTAGGTCCATTTCCTTCCATAGCAACTATTCCATCTACTATATTTAGACAAGGCTTTAAGTACTCATTTAAATCTATTAGCATGTTGGCAAAATCATTATAATTGGGATATCTAAAATGAAACTCTGGTTTAATTGTTCCTGGTATAGTTCCAAATAAGTTTTTAACAGCACAAGACATTCCCATCATTCCATGACTTTTTAATTTGCAAAAGTTTATGATATAATCTGCATCTTTAAGATACGATGTAAATGGAAATTCTTTGCATACTTTTCCTTCTGGAAATTTAACATCTTCAGTAGAATAATTATCATTTAATCTTACACCTATTTTTGTTAATTCTTCTACTCCTGTAGTTTTATAAACTTTATTTAGATTTAAACTATTATATGGTCCACCAGGACTATCTCCAATAATAACATCGCAATTTTTTTCTTTTAATAATTTACAAAGCTCCATAAGTAGTGCCGGATGCGTTGTTGCTGCTTTTTCCGGCTTCATAAAAGAAACTAGATTTGCTTTTATAGCAACTTTTGATCCATCTTTAATAAATGATAAACCACCTAACAAATTAAGCACTTCATCAAGCGACTTTTTCACATTTTCTTCTCTATAGTCAGCACATTTTGAAATTGCTACTTCTAAATCTTCTATCTTACTCACCTCATTTAGACAAACAATCTTGGGACTCTATTACTTATTTGTGATAATATTTCATAATTTATAGTATCACATTTATTTGCTAGATCTTCTAATTTGATTTTATCATTGTCCCAAATATATACTTCATCACCTATTTTAACATCATCTAAAGAAGATACATCACACATAAAACTATCCATGCAAATTTTACCTATTATTGGTACTAGTTTTCCATTAATTAACACTTCTCCATTATTAGAAAAAGTTCTTCTAAATCCATCTGCATAGCCTATTGGAACCGTTGCAACTTTTGTCTCTTTATTGGTTATAAAGCTTCTATTGTAGCCTATACTTGTTCCTTCTTTAACAGTCTTTAAAAATGTAATTTTTGATTTTAATTTTGCAACAGGTTTAATATCTATTTTTTCTAATGTAGTTTCGGAAGCTGGATAACCATACATTATTATTCCTGGTCTTACCAAATTAAAATACGAATCAGGATAGTTAAGTATTGCATTTGAGGCTGCAGCATGAATATATTTTAATTTTGGGCAAATCTGCTTTGCTTTTTCTACTGCTGTATTAAAACTTTGTAATTGACTTTTTGTATATTCATCATCTGAATCAGCAGATGAAAAATGTGTATATATGCCTTCTACTATTATATTTTCAGCTAGACTATTAATATATTCTTCGGCTCTTTGTGGATTAATTCCAGTTCTTCCCATTCCAGTGCCAAACTCAACATGTACTTTGACTTCTTTATTGGTATCTCCTAAAGCTTTGGCAAAATCTTCAGAACTAACTCCTGGAACCAAGTTATAATCTATAATTTTTTGAATTTCAGTTAAATAAGGTTGATTCAAGATAAAGATTTCTTTTTGGTAACCAATTTCTCTTAAATATACACCTTCATCCACAGTCGCTACAGCAACTATATCAAACACATTTAATACATCTAATTGAGTATTCATATATGTTCCATATGCATTTGCTTTAATAACTGGCATGATATTTATACCATCACCAACATATTTTTTAATTTCGTTAATATTATAAATAAAATTATATATGCTTATTTCCATACAAGTTGGTCGTGTGATTTCTCTCATTTATAATTCCACCCTTCTTTTTAGGATTACTCTTCTTCTATATCTATTAATGAAAAAACTTCTTTATCATCATTTAATGCAGGGATATTAACCACACATCCAGTGCCTACTACATTGCCTCCTAGTTCTTCAATCGCATTTACAATTGATTTTATTGTATTTCCAGTAGCATAAATGTCATCTATAATATAAAAATTTTTTCCAGCATAATTATCATTTACAAGCTTTGGAATTTCAAAAGTGCCTTTTCCATATTCTTTGGTGAAGTCAAAAGTTTTTTCTACAAAATCAGGAGGTAGCTTTCCTTGTTTTCTAACAGGTATAACACCTACATTTAATCTATCTGCAACTGCTGTTCCAAACAAAAAACCTCTTGCTTCTGGCAATACAAGATAATCCAAGTTTTTGTCTTTTAATAATTCAACAAATTTAGTTGTAATCTCATCCAAAACATTTTTTTGGAGAATAACAGGAGTAATATCTATAAATTCAATTCCTTCTGTTGGAAAATTCTTTTGTGCTCTTAAATTGATATCATTTGTAAGTTCATTTCTAAGTATTTTCATAAAAACCTCCTTTATGGCGACCAATGGTCGCCGGTACGATTTATTTCGTAAATTCGATAATTTTATCCATCGCATCATCTGCTTCTTTGATTGGATAACCTACATAAACATGATTCATGTTTTCGCCAATTTCCAAAGTAGAATTAACTCCATTTTCTTTTAATTTTTCATGAAGTAATAATATATCCGGGAAGAATAATTCTCTTGTTCCAACAAATAATAATGTATCGCATAATCCTTCCATATTGCCATACATAGGACTTACTCTATAATCTTTGTTTGAAAGGCTTCCCTTCCACATTTCGCCTTCAATTATTAGTGATTTTTTATTAAGCATTGGATCAACATCTATGTAATCATCTATTTCTTTATTATCCATAGATATATCTACCCATGGTGAAATCAAAACTAATTTGTCTGGATTTTTGATTTGTTTATCTAATAAATACTCTGCAAATCCAAGAGCTAATCCCCCACCTGCTGAATCACCAGCAAATATAATATTTGAGTTTGGATTTTCATTTATAATATTATTATATAATTTATCTAAAAAATCATATGCTTCGATTGCAGTATGCTTTGGTGCTAGTGGATATAAAGGAATAATTAGTTTTGCATTTGTTCCTTTTGCCATCTTAACTGCTGTAAGAACTTGTATTTCATTTAATTGAAATACATATGCACCACCATGAAAATATAGTATTACATTTTCATCTATACTATCGCCTGAATTATTATCGCTTGATTCGCTAGAAGAAGTATTTCTATAATCTAACACAAAATATTTCATGCCTTCTAAATACATAGTTTCAATATCTACATCATAATCGCCAATAATCTCGTAATCACTATTATCTATATCATTAATTTCTTTTATTATTTCTTCAACAGTTGAGTCTTCTTTTTTATAGTCCATTCGTTTCATAGATAGTTCCATTATGCTTGCCATAGCAGATCTTTTAAAAAACAAATAAGAAAATATCGAAAAAGAACCAATTAATATAAAGAAAATAATAAAAATTATTAGCAATCTTTTAGCCATCTTTTTCATAAAATCACCTACTAAATTATAGCATTTAAAGCCTTAATAGTCTATCCGTATTGAAATAAGAGCTTTTGTTTGGTATTATTCTCTAAACACTTTAAATTACGAGGAAAATATGAAATTTAAAAAGATTTATATCGAAATAACAAATATCTGTAATATGAATTGCTCTTTTTGTCCACCACATAAAAGAAAAAATGATTACATGAGCAAAGAAGAATTTGAATGCATATTAGACAAAATCAAACCATATACAGATTATATTTATCTACATGTTAAAGGGGAACCTCTACTTCATCCAGATTTTGACAAATTTGTAAAACTTGCTTTTGATAAAGGCTTTTTTGTAAACATAACCACAAATGGAACCTTGCTAGATAAACATATTGATGCATTTAAATATGTAAGGCAAATTAATATCTCTCTTCATGCAACAAATCAACAAGAAATAATAAACTCAGCTAAGCAAATAAAAGATTGCTATGTAAATTTTAGAGTATGGAATTTTGTAGATGAAGAAAATAAAACTATAAAACTTTTAGAAGATGCTTTTGATATAGACATTCAATCTAAGCTAAAAGAAAAACTTATAGAAGTTAATCATAATTCATTACAAAAAGAGATCAATTTTACTTTAAAAGATAATTTCTATGTATCTGTTCAAAACGAATTCAAATGGCCAGATTTAAGTAACAAACAAGAATTCGAAAATGGCTATTGTCACGCGCTTAAAGATCATATAGCAATACTAGTTGATGGTACTGTTGTTCCTTGTTGTTTAGATAATAATGGAGATATAAATTTAGGCAATATTTTTGAAGAATCGCTTGAAGAAATCCTTAATTCAAAAAGAACAATTGATATGATAGATGGTTTTAAAAACAGAATTTGCACAGAAGAACTATGTAAAAAATGTGAATATAAAAATAAATTTAACTAAAAAAGTCGGTGCAAAAGCACCGACTTTTTAACTTTGTTGTATACAAATTAATTTTTGAACTTCTGTAACACAACTTTGATAATTATCATACATTGTGACTAATCTATCTTGATTAACATCTTCAAACAATTCTTCTTCGTTAAAAAAGTCTAATCCATCTCTTAAAAATCCTGTCATAAGCTTAAAAAGTACAAGTTCAAAATTATATTCTTGTGCAGCAGCAAAAATACTTTTTAACTTTTCACAAAGTCTCAAGCATTCAAGAATTTCAAACTTAATCTTATTATTTAGCTTTACAGCTTCTGGAGTATCGTTTTGATTATTTGAATGCAAATAATGATGTCGTCTCAAATCAAAGTCCAGTGATGGCCCCAGTTCTTCATACCGTGAATACTCATCATTAAAATCACTAAACAAACGATTAAAGACTGCACTATGAGACAATATCTTGTCTATATTTACATCATAATATTTATCAATTGAAGTTACTCCATATTCTTTTACATATGCATCTTTCATCATCAAAAAACCACAAATGATCCGCTGTCTATTAGCAAAAAAAGAATCATCATTAGTAACATTACCATCTAATCCAATTAATGGCATGTCTTGAGGAGTTGAAGTAATTTGTATTGGTTCGGTTAAAGCTTTATAGTACCCGTTTAAAAAATTCGAAAAGCTAATAAAATCTTTAAAACAAAGATTTACTTCTCCTAGTTGAGTTTTAAACAAAGGCACAAAAACACCCCCAAAGTTTAAAATCTATTTAGATTTCTATCTTATATCATGATTAACATAATTTTTCAAGCTAAATATAAAAAAACACGCAAAAAGCGTGTTTTAATTATATGTTCATAATAGCTACTGCAACGCTAAAGAATGCCCATACAGACGCTGAGTCGACTATAGTGGTAATAAGTGGTGAAGCCATAATCGCTGGGTCTAATTTAAGCTTTTTAGCTAAAATTGGAAGCAATCCGCCAAGCATTTTTGCCATTACTGCGGTAAGTATTAAAGTAATTCCAACTACAATAGGAAGTTGCAAGTTTTCCATCAGAGGTTTTGAAACATCTCTATATTGAATATAAATTCTAACTCCATTACATATTGCTAAAATTAAACCTACTCCTAATGATACTCTTAATTCTTTCCAAAGAACTTTTATGATATCTTTAGTTTTGATTTCATCTAATGCAAGACCACGGATAATCAAAGTTGCTGCTTGTGAACCACAGTTACCACCTGTATCCATTATCATTGGAATAAAAGCAACTAATATAGGAATAGCAGCAAACGCAGTTTCATATTTACTAATAATTGCACCACTTATTGCAGAAGAAATCATCAAAAGCAAAAGCCAAACAATTCTATTTTTTGCATGCTTAATTGGTGATGTTTTCATATATGTTTCATCATTTGGTGTAACAGCGGCCATGATTTCGAAGTCTTCTTCAGCTTCTTGTTTAATAACATCAATAGCATCGTCCAATGTAATAATACCAACAATATGTTCATCTTTATCTACAACTGGCAAAGACGTCTCATTATATTTACCAAATAATTTACCTACTTCTTCTTGATCATCCAAAGTCTTGATTTGAATAGTATTTTCTGTCATCAAATCAACAATTGGTGTATCACCATTTGCTAAAACTAACTCTTTAGCGTCTACAATTCCTCTTAACTTTTTGTCTTTTGAAATAACATAACCTTTATAGATATCTTCTCTATCTTCACCAACTTTTCTTATATGGTCAAGAGCATCTGCAACAGTCATGTTTTCATATAAATCCATATACTCAGTAGTCATCATAGAGCCTGCTGAATCTTCTGGATATTGAAGCAATCTATTAATAGTACTACGTTGTTCTTTATCTATTTGATTTAAAATTCTATCTACAACATCTGATGGCATTTCTTCGATGATTTCTACAGCTTCATCATCAAATAGCTCATCTACTACTTCTTTTAATTCTTTATCTGAAAATAGATTTATTAATTTTTCTTGAAAGTCTGAGTCTAAATTTATAAATACTTCAGAAGCAATCTCTTTAGGAAGCAATCTATATGCAAGTATCATATCTTCGTGTGATAATCCATTTAGAGCTGCTGCAATGTCTTCTGGTTCTTTATAGCTTAGATATTTTCTTAATTCCTTAAACATCTTGTAAGATATTAATTCTTTAATTGTATCTTGCACGATATTACCTCCTCTCTATTGTAGTGGCGACCAGTGGTCGCCGGTACGTTCAAGCGAGCATTGCTCGCCATGGCGACCAGTGGTCGCCGGTACGTTATTTTAATCCTGTTAAAAGTGTTGTTGCAATTTGGAAATAGATTACAATTGCACACAAGTCAATTAAAGTTGTTAAAAGTGGAGCTGCAACAACAGCAGGATCTTTTTTCAACTTTTTAACTAAAATTGGAAGCATTGAACCTATAGCTTTTGAAACCATTACAGTAAATATAAGCGTTAGTCCAAGCACCAGTGCTAATTGTATGTCTTTATACTGAATATAAATTCTTACCAAATTAACTATTAATAATACTATACCAACTAAAAATCCTACTCTTATTTCTTTCCACAATACTTTAAGCCAGTCTTTTAACGTAACTTCTTCTGTTGCTAAAGCACGAATTATAATAGTAGAACTTTGTTGACCAGAGTTACCAGCTGTACCCATTATCATAGGGATAAATGATACCAATAGTGGCAATGCTTCAAAAGCAGCTTCATATTTTGCAAGTACTGTTCCTGTAATAGTTGCTGAAAGCATCAGTATTAATAGCCAACCTATTCTATTTTTTATATGAGTAAATACTGATGTTTTTAAATAAGTATCTTCTGATGGTCGAATAGCAGCCATCCTTTCGAAGTCTTCTTCTTGCTCTTCTTTTAAGATTGCTAAAGCATCATCTACTGTAATAATACCAACTAGTCTATCTTCTTTATCTACCACTGGAAGTGCATACTCATCGTATTTATCAAACATCTTAGCAACATTTTCTTGGTCTTCCAAAGTATTTATTTTAATAATACTTTGGTCCATGATGTCTGCTATTTTTGTATCCAAATTTGATAAAAGTAGTTTTTCTAATGTAACTACACCAATAATTTTTCTTGTAACAGTTAAAACATAACAAGTATAAACTGTCTCTGAATCAACACCAATTTTTTTGATTTTTTCTAAAGCTTCTGCTACTGTCATATTTTCTTTAAGATCTATAAACTCGGTTGTCATCATAGATCCAGCAGAATCATCCGGATATTGCAAAAGTTTATTTATTATTTGTCTATCTTCTGCACCAATATGTTTCAAAATTCTTTTAACCACATTTGATGGCATTTCTTCAATCAAATCGACCGCATCGTCTATATAAAGTTCATCTATAACGTCTTTTAATTCTTTATCTGTCAAAACACCAATTAGTTTTTCTTGAATATCTGAGTCTAATTCTGTAAAAACTTCTGCTGCTTTTTCTTTTTCTAAAAGACGATATATAAGAATAATCTCTTCACCTTTTAATTCATCAAACAAAGAGGATATATCGACACTATTAATTTCTTTTAAATATTCTTTGACTTCAGAAAATCTTTTTGCTTTAAGTAAATCTTTTATTTCTATAACTTTTTCTTCCAACGATTTATCCTCCTTCCTAATTAATTATTATTTTCCTTTTACTCCAATAAAACTATTAGCATTTGGTTCTTCATCTTTATTACCTCCAAAAAAGATGTCAACAATTGCTTTTAATGGAGCATTATTTTCGTAGAATGCAATTAGTTTATTACGCGTAAAGGGGATAGCCCATATTATTCCTATTAAAATAGAAAAAGTCAATAGGGTTAGGCCTAAACTCTTTAATTGCAAGATTCTCTCTTTTGGTGACTTCTTTTGAACAAACTTAATACCCATCTTATTCATAATATCTGTATAAGCATCATTATATGCTTTATTCATGTTGTAATCTCTTTCTTTAGAATAAGTATCATCATCGTATAAGTCATCGTCATCCACATATTCAGTTGGTTGAGTTGTTTGAGCTCGTTTAGCATTTGCTTCTTGTTCTTTCATCACTCTTTCTGCTCTTAGTTGTGCATCATATTCTTTTCTTTTTGTTTCATTTGAAAGCACATCATAAGCTTCAGAAATCTTTTTGAATCGTTCCTCTGCTGCTTTTGGATTTTCCGGATTCAAATCAGGATGATATTTCTTTGCGAGCAGTTTATAAACTCTCTCAATTACTTCTGGAGAAGCTTTTTCGCTAATCTCCAGAATTTCATAATAATTTTGCATTCTATCCTCCAGGATATTTGTATTTAAAAACTATTTATTTCCAAAAAATATTCTAATCATACTTTCTACATCAGGATAATTTATTTCTCTCATTGATCTTATTACTTCATTATAATCGAACCTAAGATCATGCTCCAAGTAATCAATTTTACCATTATTTATAGTTAATATTCCATAAGTTCCATAGTCTTTGTAACCAGTTAAACCAAGTGTTCCAGGATTTATTACCCATTTATTTTCTGGTCTTATTACAAAAGGAGTATGAGTATGTCCATAAAAGCAAATATCTGCATCATATTCTTTGAAAAACTCTTTGCACTCTTCTCTAGTAAAGCAAAACTTAAATTTTTTATATAAATTATTTTCATCTGCCGGATAATGCATGATTGCAATTTTGCATCCATCATCTTCAATTATAGTAGACTGTGGAAGAGAAGAAATAAAACTCATAGATTCTTCATCAAGTTGAGCCCTACCCCATGCTTCTCTTTTTAATTCTTCTTCTGTTAATCTCTTTTTATCATCATGAATAAATTCTGGACAACCAAAAATGCATCGATCTTCGTGGTTTCCTCTAACTGCAATTAATTTATCACTTAAGCTCATTATTCTCTTAACACATTCATTTGGATATGGTCCTATTCCAACTGTATCGCCTAAACAAATAATCTTATCTACATTTTCTTTTTCGATTTCATTTAGAGCTTTATCTAAAGCTAATATATCGCCATGAATATCTGAAATTATTGCGTACTTCATAATAACTCCTTTTTAAGATTTTTTTACAGAAAAACCAAATCTACCTAAATTATTGCCTAATTCATAATATTCTCCATGAGAATATGTAATTAAATTGCATTTTTCTAAACAGAATTTTCCATTCTCATCAAAGTAACTTTCATCTGCATCTATTCCAAGCACCTTTGCAATAAACATATGATGAGAGCCTAATTCTTTTACTTCTTCAACTTTGCATTCAATATTTACAGGGCTTTCTTTAATTAATGGGCAAGAAACAAAATTTGCTTTTTCTTTAGTTAATTTCATTTCTTTAAATTTATCATAATCTTTACCGCTTCTTACTCCGCACCAATCAGTTGCATAAGCTAAATCTTTCGTGGTTAGATTTATAACAAATTCTTTGCTACTCTTAATGATATCATATGAATATCTTTCTGGTCTAATAGAAATATATGTCATAGCAGGATCAGTACATATTGTACCAGTCCAAGCTACTGTTAATATATTTGATTTTTCCATAGTTCCACAGCTAATCATCACTGCAGGAACCGGATAAACTAAAGTCCCAGGTTTCCATACTTGTTTACTCATTTTATTACTCCTCATTTTGTTTATTAAATTCTTTAATAAACTCTTCTTCGTTTATTTCTTTATGCTCCATTAAATAATCTACAACATTTTGAATTTTTTGTTTATTTTCTGATACTATTTTTCTTGCTATTTCAAGCCCTTCATTAATTAATCTATTCTTTTCTTCATAAATAAGCTTTTCTAATTCAGCACCTGGTTTATCAATTCTAGCTAAACCAAGATTAGACATGCCGTATTTTGTTATCATATTCTCGGCAACTTCTGTCATATTTTCTAAGTCACCCCACCAGCCAACGCTATAGTTTCCACAGAACACTTCTTCAGCTACTCTACCAGCACACGATACAGCTATACTATCCATATAGAATTTTCTATCTGCCACTTCATTATCGCCAATTCTTTTATGTTTAACATATCCTAATGTGCCGCTTCCCTCTGCATTAATTGTAATGACAATAATGTTTGGATCTTTTTTAAGTATATATCTAACTGCTGCATGTCCTGCTTCGTGAACTGCAGTCCTTCTTTGTTTTTCATCTGTTATCTTATCAACATCAATCATGTATTCACCATTTAACATTGCTGATGTTATATCTTTAATTGTTGGTGCTTCGCTTACATCAATTGTGTCTACAACAGCATTTTCATTTTTAGCATGATTTAATAATGCCCTTGCAAAATATTTATCTACAAATCTACCATTACCAAAGTCTTCAACGCTATGGAAATATTTCATTACCTTTAAAGCAGCTTCCTCAACACCTTCGCCAAGCTTCATGCCAGATTTATCAACTTTATACTTAAAGATTTGCAACAATTCATCGCCATTATAATCTTCAAAATTAAAAGTATATCCTACCCTAGAAGCAATACCTGGATTAATCTCTAAAAAGTCCTCCATTTCATCCGTGTAACCAGCAAATATTACTATTAAATCATCCTTATGATCTTCCATTGCTTTTATAAGTGTTGCTATAGCTTCTGCTCCAAAAGAAGTACTGTCAGCTAATGTGTATGCTTCATCAATAAATAAAACACCACCCATTGCTCTTTCTATTACTTCTGTCGTTTTTGGTGCTGTTTGACCTATATATTCAGCAACCAAATCTTTCTTTTCAACTTCTATTAATTTGTTTTCATGTATTACACCAATTTCAAATAATAATTGAGCAATTATTCTTGCAACTGTTGTTTTACCAGTACCAGGATTACCTGTAAAAATCATATGGAGATTAGAAGCTGGAATTGTTAATCCTGCTTCATCTGCGCGCTTAACAAATTTAACAAATGCTTCAAAGTCTTCCATTTGTTTTTTAACTTTTTCTAATCCAATTAGTTCTTTTAAAGCATCTTTAGCACTTACTTTTGATTTAACTTCATTTGCATTATTTAACTGCTCAAATGAAGGAATATCATCTCTTGTTAGTAAATTAATATTTTCATAATCATCTTTTAACGAATGTTTCATAATGGTTTCTTGTATAAGTTTATCTACAAATCTACCATTACCAAAATCTTTCTTTTTGCTATAAGCGTCACAGATTTTTTTGATGTCTTTTATAGCATCCTCTGCTATTTCAAAGCCCATATTCTTGCTTTTTAGTTTAAATATCTCTACTAATTCTTCTCCGGTATAGTCTTCAAAATCAAAAGTATAACCTATTCTTGAAGATATTCCTGGATTAGTATCTAAAAAAGACTTCATTTCATTTCTATAGCCGGCAAAGATTACTACTAATTTATCTTTGTGGTCTTCCATCGCTTTAATTAAAGTAGCTATAGCTTCTGGCCCAAAATCACTAGAACCTTTCTTTGCAGCTAAAGTATATGCTTCATCTATAAACAAAACTCCGCCCATAGCTTTTTCTATTACTTCAGCTGTTTTTATAGCAGTTTGTCCTATATATTCTGCAATTAAATCTTTTCTTTCTACTTCAATTAATTTGTTATTTTCTATCAATCCTAAATCATATAGCATCTTTGCCATAATTCTTGCAACTGTTGTTTTACCTGTACCTGGATTACCAGTAAAAATCATATGCATATTAGATGCTTTAATTTTAATATTATTGGCTTTTGCTCTAATTTGAAACATCATATATTTTTCAAATTCTTTTACTCTCTTTTTAACATTTTCAAGGCCTATAATATTCTTTAAGCTTTCTTCTAAAGTTTCTTTTTTATATGCATTTGGCGGAAAATCTAACGATCCTTTTGAATTTGCATACGATGCCAAATAGTTGATTAATCCTGTATCTTCAAAAGGCATAAACTTTCTTGCAAAAATAACATAGTCATCAAAATTGTTTCTTACTTCTTTTTCATTTTCACGATAATCTTCTATCAATTTGCTATCTAGTAATTTTAAATAAGCAGCAAACATATCATCTAATGACATAGTAGGAAGTGAAATAATATTATTTTGATAAACAAACTTTATTTTAGAGTCTACACTTAATAAAGACTCTATTTCATCTTGGCTTCCAACAATAATAAAATAACTTCCAGCACTCATTTTTGTGATATTATCAATAGCATGCTTTAAATACTTTCTATAATAATTTACAGACTTCTCTGTTGATGCTCTTTTATAATCATCAACAAATTCACTTATTCCATCCAAAATATACAAATATCCTACTTCAACATCATTATAGTAAATAAGATCTGTGCCAGAATAAATAACACCATTTTTATCTTTTATAAATTCATCATTTGATGGTTTAGCAGGCTCCTTAGTATCTTCTGTTTTTGATACCTTTTTCTTTTCAACTAAAGAAAATGCTTTTGTATGGCTATTTAATCTAGTATATTGTTGAAGCGAAAAATGCCTTAATCCTTTAATTTTTCCTTCATTTAGAAGTAAATTTTTAATCTTGTCTGTGAAAGACTTAATTCCTAATTCATCTTCGCTAGATAGTATAAAGTGAAGATTTTTTTGATTTTTATTTACACACATATCAAGTATAGGCTCTAAGTTTTCAACTTTTGCTATATAATCCGAAAAATCATCTGTTTTGTTCTTTTTTTGTTCAGCTAGATTGTTCCTTTTTTCTTCAATTTTTTTAAGAATCTTTTTATCTATCTCTTCTTTATTTTGATGATAAAATACTCTATCTCTTTCTAATTCGCTTTCTTTACCAATCTTTTGCATATAATAAATATATGCAGCAACGGTTAACGTACAACACGATAAACCACAAGTATAGTTTCTACAAAAGTCAATAGAATATTTAGTAGTTCTTTCAATCATAATATCTCTTTTTACGTTTTGGTTTTCAAACGAAGGTAATGATTCTATTTTGTTATTTATGATAGCAAAATCTTTGCAACTTAAAGCAGTATTAATTTGCATATATCCATTTTTATTTATAACATCGTCTACATCGACTATTTTTCTGTTTACTACTTCTTTGCAAAATTCATAGTCCTCATCAGAAATTTCCTTTACACCATTAGGATTATTCCAAATAAAATCAAAATGAGGTGAAATATCTTTGCCCTTTCTAAACTCTTCTCTCTCCTCTAACACTTTAGATAAAGTGCCTCTATTGAAGTAGTATAAAATCAATGCCGCTATTGCCTTAGGGCATTTTTCAAATTTACAACCTTCACAAACATGTCCGTTAAAGAACGAATAAGTACCTTGATCACTGGTAGTGTAAGTATTTTTGGTTTGAGATATTATTTTATCTTTATCACTATCTAAACAATTTAATATTTGATTTTCTGTAAAGCCCTCGTTTTTGCTCAAATCACATAACGATACTATTTTGCTATTTACAAAAACTCTCATGTATCCTTTATCGTTTTTCTTCTTTTCTATTTTCATTTCTGCATTTTCCAATAATCTTATTGCTGTTTCCAACGCTTTATCCGATACATAATTTAGTTTGTTTTTTGCACATTCAAATTCGAAAGTATAATTTGTTTTTTCGTTATTATACGAGCTTAATCTATTTAATATTGCAGCATATTTGCTAACTTCTTCTCTAGTTTCATTTACTAAAGGAATTTCTTCTAACATCTTTTTATATTCTTCTTGTGCTAAAAGTAGCTTTTCTTTTGCTAAGTCATATTCTGGAGTATCCATAGTTTTTTCTAAAGTTTCATTAATTAAAGTCAAAATTTCTGCAAACTTTTTAGTAATTGTTATATATAAATCAATATTTCTATTATCTTTATTTGTTAAGTTAAAATTATAAGGAAATACTAAATCTGTTTTTGTAAAATCTTTTGTTATATAACTATATGAATCCCACTCAATAATCTTAACGCCTTCTGATGTTTCTTCAAAAATTGGAAATATTAGTTCTAAAAAGTTTGTATACGGAAAAAAGGCAAAGTGACTTACTCCCTCTGCCTTGCTATTTAAATTATTATCATTCCATTTTTGGATTACCATTTCGAATAAATCTAAAATGTTTTTCTTTAGTTGATCCATTAGATTCTCCTTCTTTTGTAATGTAATTATATTACACATCTAAAACACAAAGAATTATTAAACCTACAATTGCAAACCCCAAAGCGATATATTTCTTTAAGCTTAACTTTTCTTTCAAGAATATTCTTGAAAGGATCATAGATAGTATGCAGTAAGATCCTACAATTGATGCACTTATAGTTGAGTTTCCAGACATTGCAAACACATAGAAGAATTGTCCTGCCGTTTCGAAAACTGCTGCCATAATTTTCTCTTTTTCTTTTGGAATTTCTATTATTTCTTTCTTTTTCTTTAAAACTATTGTTGCTATTAATGCAAATATTAAGAATGTTAATTCATAAGCAACCAAAGCACTATCTTCACTAATTAATTCAAGCTTATCTAGATATATTCCATCTAAAAATGTTCCAAGTCCATCTATTAAGCAATAAAAAATTGGAAGTGCAATTGCTAGTATTTTAATCTTTTTTGTCTTACCACCAATACTTAGTTTTCTTTCTTCTTTATTTTCTTTTCTTTCTAACATACAAATATAGAAAATAGCACAAAAGATAAGAACGAAAGCTATATAAGCAGGTACTGGAAGCATCTCTTTAAAAAAGATCATAAGCAAAATAGAAGTGATTACGCCACTTGTATTTTGCACTGGACTTGCAAGCGAAAGTTCTATATACTTTAGACCTTTATATCCTATTACCATCGAAAGAATATAACAAAATGAAACTGGCAAATAATAAAGTATCTCTAAAAAGTCGACTTCTACTTCATTAAAAATGATATAGATAAGCGCATGGATTCCCATTACTATACCGACCATAATTCCAGTTTTTATATCATTATATTTGCTATTAGTAGTATTTCCTTTTTTATAAAACAAATCTGCTATTCCCCAAAAGGCAAAGGTTAGCAAACTATATACCATTGTCATTTTGAAACCTCATTTTTTCCACGAACATATTGAACAGCAGAAAGTCCAGCAACAGCTCCTTCATATACTGCTTTGCAAACTTGTAAAAGTCCACCTGTAACATTTCCGCAAGCATATGCTCCTTTTACGTTTGTTTGCATATCTTCTTTTACTCTGATATTTTCTCCATCTTGAATAATTCCAAGATTGTTTGCAAAGTCTCCTGCGCCAGCCTCTCCTAGTGCAACAAATAATCCATCTAGTTCAAATTCTTCGCCATCTTCAAAAACTACTTTACTTATTTTTTCTTCACCACAAATTTCTTTAATTTTTCTAGTTTCAACTTTAAATTCTGTATCTGGTGATTCATTTCCATCAGTCAATATAGTTACATCACTTGCTACATGTGCAAGTTCTTCTGCTTCAGAAAGTGCAAATTTTCCATTTCCTAGTACTGCTACTTTTTTCTTTCTGTAGAAGAATGCATCACAAATTGCGCAATAACTAACTCCTCTACCTTCTAGTTTTCTAATCCCTGGAATATTTGGTTTTACTTTTCTATTTCCTGTAGCTAAGATAATTGTCTTGGTATCATAGTTTCCTTCTACTGTTTTTACCATAAAAGTTTCATCTTCTTTGGGATGTACTCCAAGCACTTCTACATTTTTAACTTCTACGCCTAGTTTCTTAGCTTGCTCTATTCCATTTTCGTATAAATCTTTTCCAGCAATTCCACCTGGAAAACCATAATAGTTATCTATTAAATGAGCTTCTCCAACATTCGATTCACCACTATATAGCACTAACACACTTAAATTAGCTCTTTTTGTATATAGTGAAGCCGAAATTCCTGCAGGTCCAGCCCCAATAATTACAACATCAAACATCATAAAATTTTCCTTTCAATTATTTATAAAATAACCCATAGTAATTTTATCAATAAAATGCTAGAAAATCATTATTTTAACGAATTTTTAATAATTATTTTTTAGCTAAAATTTTAGGCAAATACTTTGTAAAATTTACAAAAAAAAGGGTAAAAATTTTCATTTTTACCCCATAATTTTTACATAATATAAAATATATTATTTTCTTCCTGGAAGAACACTTCCTAATGTAGAAGCAAGGTTAGTAACTGGCATAGATTGTAGCCATACTTTTCCAGGTCCTTTAAGAGTAGTAAGTGTTAGACCTTCTCCACCTAAGAAGATATTCTTAACTCCTGAAACCATTTCAATGTTCATATCTACTGTAGATTCCATAGCTGCAACATAACCATTATCTACTTTAAGAACTTCGCCAGCAGCTAATGTTTTTTCAACTACATCTCCATCGATTTCTAAAAATACTTTTCCAAGACCTTCAATTTTTTGCATAATGAAGCCTTCTCCACCTAGTAATCCAGCTCCAATTTTCTTTTGAACATGTGCAGATAATTTAATTGAACTTTCTGAACATAAAAATGCTTTCTTTTGTGCAATAATAACTTGTCCTTGTGAAAGGTTAAACTCTAAAATTCTTCCTGGGAATGAAGAAGCAAATGCTATCTCTGCACCCTCTTTTTCTGCAGTATAGTTATTCATAAAAATAGATTCGCCAGTAAGAGCTCTTCCTAGACCTTTTAAAACTCCACCATTTGTAGAAGTTTCCATTTTAATACCGTCAGACATCCAGCTCATTCCACCGCGTTCTGTAACTACTGTTTCACCTGCACGTAATTTGCAAGTAACAACTGGAAGTGAATCTCCTGAAATTCTTGTTTCCATTAAATAAATCCCCCTTTTCGCAATATAATGCATTTTTATGCACCTTTTTGATGAAATAATTTTATCATGATTTAGATTATATAAAAAGAAAATTTTACAAATTTATATATTTTTTTATATTGCTGCAATATTGATAGATTCAACGCCAATTGAAATATTATGTAAATTATGGTATAATAGTATTTGTTACATGTTAACTTATGAGCTTTGCGCCTCTGCTTTCTTTGATTATTACCAATCTTGAAAGTATACGCTCGCTCACACGACAGTAGGAAAGGAGTATTAGCTAATGAGCGTAGTATGGTTTATACTTGCTTGTTGGTTCCTTTTCGGAAAACAGACGCGGGATGCCCGCCATTCGGTCCTTAAGGCCATTGGCGTGATTTTCCTGATCCTGTTTCTGATTGGGATTTTCTACAGGTAATGAGACAGCCGAGACTATCGATATGCGAAGGTAATTTTTGCATACACGACTCTCGGCTTGTTTTTTGTTCTTTACTAATTTGTTACTTTTTAATCAATTTGTTGAAATAATATTTACTCAATGATAACCTAAAATTAATAAATCATTTTTTAATCTTAAGGAGTGAGTTTATATGAGTGCAGCTATTATAATGTATATAGTAACAATATTTATGCCATTGTTATTTTATTTTCTCGGTTCTCTTTCGGTAAAGAGTGAACAAAAAAGAATGAATAAATGTACTGAAAATGTTATGGGTGAAATTAGTGAAATACTTGCTTGGAACGAACACCACGGTGAAAGAATTAGAGTAAAATATACCGCTAACGGACAAGAATATGAAGAAATATATACTCGTGATCTTCGCACAAGAGAACATTTTGAAAAAGGCCAAAAAATTGAAGTTTGGTATAATCCAAATAAACCAGATTATTTCTTTATACGCGAATTATCTAGAGTTGAGTATTTGAAAAAAACAACAATACTTGCTGCAGTATTTGCATTAATAGTTTGTGTTCTATTAAGTATTATCTTCACTGCTGTTGGAATATAAAATAAAAAAGTGCTATTTTAAAAATAGCACTTATTTTTTAATCACTTACATCTGTATCTATCAAAACATGTGATCTGTAATCTGGAAATTTCTCTTTTAGTTTTTCTTTTATTTCTTTTTTAATCTCTTCTTGATTTTTACATTTAAAATCAAAAATTAAATCAAATGAGACTCTCTTTATTTTTTCATTTACATAGAATCCATGAAGATTGATAATCTCTTTGTAATCTTTTAGAATTTCTTCTAATCCAGCTTTTATTTCTCCTGCTTCCCCACTATCATTTAAAGCATATATTCCTATCGTCAAAACAATTCCATATTCATCAAAAATATCTTCTGCTATCATTCTGGTTAATCCATGAATGTCACAAGCTGTCATACTATCTTTTACAGTAATATGAACAGATCCTACAAGTCTATCTGGTCCATAGCTATGTAGCATCAAATCATTTGCACCATAAACTCCTTCATAGCTATTAATCTTATCTTTTATCTTTTTTGTTAGTTCCGAATCAGGTCTTTCTCCAAGCATAGTATTAATTGTATCTTTAAGAATTTCAATTGCAGATTTTAAAATAATAATAGATATAACTACACCAAGATATCCTTCAATACTAATATTCCATGCTAAACTAATAATAGCACCCACCAAAGTTGAAAAAGATAAAATAGCATCCATAAATGCATCCGCACCAGTTGCAACTAAACTTTGAGAATTGATTTCTCTTCCAACTTTTTTGACATAACCAGAAAAGAAAAACTTAACAAAAATTGCTACTATTACCACAATTAAAGTTGCAGTTGAATAATTGGCATGTACTGGTGAAACAATTTTTGAAAAAGACTCTTTAAGAGCCGTAACACCTGCACCCATAACAATGATAGAAATAATAATAGCAGAGAAATACTCTATTCTACCATGACCATAAGGATGGTCTTTATCTGGAGCTTTATTTGAAAGTTTAGCTCCAATAATTGTTATAATAGCCGAAATCATATCGCTAAAATTATTTACAGCATCTAAAATAATTGAAATTGAATTTGCAACAACTCCAACAATTGCTTTAAAGATTACTAAAAATAAATTCATTAATATTCCTTGCAAGCTAACTTTAATAATCTTTTTTTCTCTATTCATAAATATCACCTTTAAAAAATAAATTACGACATTTTACTTAAATAAGTATCAATTAATTTAAAAATATCATCTTCAAATGAATTATAGAAAATGCCATCTTCACACATTATACCTTTTTGATAAAAAGGCAAATAATCTATCTTTCCAGAAAAGAAAGCAACACTCATTCCAGTATAAGTTACTTTTGGGCTCTCAGCTTTAGCACCAACTTCTAATATTTGCTCTTTATATGACAAGATAATATCTTTTAGTCCTTTTGCTAAATTTGCATCATTAAAAGTATACTCTTTATCATGCCAATTAATATTAATATTATCTCCTTGTAGTTTTACCTCTTGAGCTGTTTCGCTCTTACCAATAGTTTTATGAACCATTTCAAGTTCTACTTCGGAGTTTTCGCTAAATGAATCAAGAATTTTATTTTTAACAGCATTCATATCTATTTCTAATAAAACTTTTCTACGAATGCTCAAAAGCAAAAACATGATAGTATCTACTTCTTCTTTATAAAGAATTTCACTTTTTCTAGCATTATAATCTTCTACGAAATCATAAATTTCATAGAAAGCTTCTAGGAAATGATTATTCATAATATCGTTATTTGCACTTTCAAAAGCCTCTTCTTGTCTTTGACTTCTAACGTATTCACCTTCTGCATATTCTATTTCTTTATCTTCATAATAAAAGCTATTTATAAAATCTATTTTTTTAACTAGATAAAAATATTGAATATCTTTATCGAGTTTTCTTATTCCTTTAAAAAATTCCATATCTTTAATTAGCATTTGTGAATGAATTGGGTTTGGCATATAAACTCTCCTCTCATATATAGTATCTAAAAGATGCTATTACAATTAATTATATGCTACCATACTTAAGTATCAAATACAAACAAAAAGCATCCTGCATAAAGCAGGATGCTCGTAGCGGCGACCATCGGTCGCCATTTCGGTCGCCATTTAATTGATAACCGGCTGAAGCTTAATACTCGCTACCCAAGCATCAACAAACTGGTTATCTGCAAGTTTATAGAAAATGTGACTACTATCAGGTCCCCATTCTACAACTTGCACAATGTCCAATGTCTTAAGCTGACCAAGTACATAAGAATCTCCATAGTATGTCCATACGTCAACAGGTCCATCAACAACTACTGCGTAGCCAGGTTCACAATCAGGTGTAAATCTACCCACATCTCCTTTTCTGATAAACGAACTTCCCGCAGCTCCATTCTTTGTCTGAACACAATAGAACTGATCGTTTTCGCTCTTTACCAAAAGAGGAGTATTTGCAGAAAATTCACCATTGGAATTTCCCGTCCACCACGGATCATCATAAACGGCAGTGTATTTAGTAAGAACAATCCAATAAGGATTTGATTTAATCAAACTACTCTTGGCATAACCAACTGCATTATCCTCAAGCGGAATGTTCTTAAGACCTGTAGAAGAAAGCAAGATTGTATACCAACCATTATTTTCTCCTACGATAGTAACAACATCACCATTATGAAGCTGACCGTAGCGCTTGGCACTTGTATTGGGCGCTTCACGAATAGAAATATTTGTACAAATCACAATTCCACTCCACCGGTACTGATAAGAAGAGCTATAGTTTCCATTATAGTAATAACCTCCATCAGCAAATGCAGCAGTAAGAGTAACAACCATTATCAAAGCTAAGATAGCACAGATAGTTTTCTTCATCTTTTTTTCCTCCTTTTTTCTTGCCATTGGTTACTTAGAAATCTATCTTAAATGCCTTTTTAAGGCAATTACAAAAGGAAATAATATATTTTAAAAAATTAGTTAATTTTTTAAATAAAAAAGATTGCTTGTTTCATGCGCATTTTAACACCTAAAATGCATGAATTCAAGCAATCTTGAATAAATTATGTAAATATATAATTTATGTTAACCATTTTCTCTTTCAATATAAGCTTTTTGACATTCAGCTAAAATTTGAAGAGCTTCTTCTTTATTGTGATAGTCCTCTACTTTAACTTCGTAACCTTCTAACTTTTTATAATTTTCAAAAAAGTTTTTGATTTCTTTTAAAGTAAATTCTTCAACATCTTCTAGATTATTAATTCCATTATAACGAGGATCACAATCTGTAACTGCGATTATTTTATAATCTAATAAACCTTTATCTATCATAGTTAGGTAACCAATTATTCTAGCGGGAACTACACAACCAGGATAAGTAGATTCAGTAGCCAAAACTAAAATATCTAAAGCATCACCATCTGGTGAATATGTATTTTCGATAAAACCATATTCTGCAGGATAACCCATCGCAGAATATAAAACTCTATCTAATCTCATTCTACCAGTAGATTTTTCGATTTCGTATTTATTACGTGATCTAAATGGAATTTCAATTACTGCATTTACTACATCTTTATTCATTAATCTTTCTCCTTCCGTTATGGAGTTAATCTGTTTGGTCCTCTAAATAAGAACTCAACTTCTTTAATTGTTAAGCCTGTAACTAGCATAGTTAATCTATCTACACCTAGTCCAAATCCACCATGAGGAGGACAGCCATATTTGAAGAATTCTAGATAGAACTTAACATCTTCGCCTAGACCTTTTTCGTCTGCTTGAGCTTTTAAAACTTCGTATCTATGCTCTCTTTGAGCACCAGTTGTAATTTCGCAACCTTTCCAAATCAAGTCATAACCTTGTGGCATATCATCTTTTCTCATATGATAAAAAGCTCTCTTATCCTTTGGATAATCTGTTACAAAAATAAACTCATGATTATACATGTCTTTAGCTAATTGTTTACACATTCTTTCTGCTTCTGTTGTTAAATCGTTCTTTTCTGCTTCTGGAACAGTAAAACCATATCTTGCTTCTAATTCTTTATATACATCAGCAAGTTTCATTCTTGGGAAAGGAAGTGTTGGAACAATTACTTCTTCACCAAATTCTTCTTTAATTTTATCGCCATAATTTTCTTTTAATTTTGTTAAAGCATAAGTTAATAGTTCTTCTTCAAATTTCATAACATCTTCGAATGATTCAATATAACTCATCTCAATATCAAAACCTGTAAATTCAGTAGCATGTTTATTTGTAAAAGATTTTTCTGCTCTAAATACTGGACCTGTTTCGAAAATTCTTTCTAAACCACCTGCCATAGCCATTTGTTTATAGAATTGTGGGCTTTGTGCAAGATAAGCTTTTCTATCGAAATATGTAAGTTCAAAAACATCTGATCCACTTTCTGAAGCAGCACCAATTAACTTTGGAGTATGAATCTCTACAAAATTTTCTTTTAAACAAAACTCTCTCATTGCACCAACTAAACAAGTTTGAGCTTTATACATTAAGTTGTTTTTATCTGTTCTTAAATCTACCCATCTATAGTCTAGTCTAGTATCGATATTGGCATCATCTTGCATTGGAAGAGCTTCTGCTTTAGATAAAACTTCTAAACTATCTGGAAGCATTTCCATACCATTTAATTTAACATACTCACTAGCTAAAACATCTCCTTCTACAGAAACTACTGAATGAGGAAGTAATCCTGCAATCTTTTCTGCAATCTCTTGATGTTTTTCTTTTTCGATTGTGATTTGTAGCTTTCCTGTTGTATCTTTAACAACTAAGAATGCCATTGTTTTCTTATCTCTAATATTTTCAAGAAAACCTTCTACCCTATTTTTTTCTCCTACTTTTACATCTTTGATGTAAGTTCTTTTCATTGTAATTTGCTCCTTTCCTTTTTTGTAATGGCGATCAATGATCGCCGCTACATCATTGGGACGTGTAAATAAAAATAAAAGTCCCATGAAAGCATATGCCTTCATGGGACGTATTTATCACGTGGTACCACCCAAATTACTTCTCATTGTGACCTTTAACGTAGGTTAATCGAGTATATTTTTCAAAATAAATTTACTTCATATACCAGCTCAAAAAGTGTCTTCAAAAATCTACAAATAAGACATTTCACCAAATTGTCTCTCTCTAAAAAATGATCGATTTTTTACTCCTCTTTCATCTTCGCCTTTCTATTTAAAGGGATTATAGCACTATATTTTGCTATTTGCAAGAGAACTTATACACTTCTCCATTTTTTAGTTTTGGAAATCCTTTTATATTTTCCACAGTTTCCAAAGGAATATTGTTAAAATATAAGTACATTGGAGCAAATACTCCTCCATGGCTTACTATGAGAATTCTTTTGCCTTTATACTTACTTATTATTTCATCTAAGAATTCATATACTCTTTTAGCAAAAGACTGAAAAGATTCAATTCCATTGTAGCTAACATTTCTTTTATAGTTCCAAACATCAATTATTTCGGGATGTTCTTTTGCAAGTTCACGAATTTCTGCTTTGGTAAGGCCTTCACTATTTCCAAAACCTCTTTCCATTAGTCTTGCATCTTCTATAATTTCTAAATTAAGTACTTGGTTAATGATATCTGCTGTTTTTCTAGCTCTTTTTAAAGGAGAAGAAATTATTAAATCATACATTTCATTTTGCACCAAATCTCTTGCTTGTTCAGCTTGTTTAATTCCTTCTTCATTTAATTCGATATCTATTTGACCTTGGATTCTTTCTTCAGCATTCCAATCAGTTTGTCCATGTCTTGTAACAAAGATTTCCAATCTTAGCACCTCACTTTTAATTACTTTTATTTCAAAAGATACTACCTAAAAAACAATTAATAATCATGGTCATAATAGCATCAAAAGAGAGTGGCGTCAACCTCAATAATCCATCAAAAATTGCATATTTACCAAATATTTTTTATTGATTTTATAAATGTACTACGCTACGAATCCAAATTTTAAGCATAGAAAAATAGAAGCCATCAATTGATGGCTTCTACAGACTATTATTAATTCAATAAAAGTAGTGGAATTGGGCAAAAAATGGTAATAGTTGGCAATCCTTAAACTATCATTTTACTTTCTCTCAATCTCTATAAGCTCTCTTGGTTCATACAGCCAATCTTTAAAACTACGTCCTTCAAAATTACCATTTTTATCCAAGAAAGCATTGCAAATAATCTCTTCAGAATAATAATCCGTACTTTCATTTTGATATTCATCATAAAAATATCTATATTTTTTCATAGTATTTTCATTACTAATTTGAATAGTAAATTCAACATTTTTAAAACCATTTTGAAAAATGTAATCCAACATTGATTTTATCTCACGAAATTCCACTCTTTCACTATCTCTTGGGCTTCCAGAATAAAATTTTTCTCCATTAGGTTCCATACAGATTACTAGATTACGCTCAACTTTAATTATCATTTTTTACTCCCTTCTATCTAACATCTTTTCCATATAATGTCTCTAACAAATCTTCTAATTTTCCATCTTTAGCATATGGTAAACTATCTGCTTGTCTCAGGTTATGATTTTTAATCTTAACATCTTCATCAAATCCTAAAATAAAAGATGTAGCAATTTTGTAAATAATTTCTGTAGGTGCCAATCCAAAAACTTGCTTTTCAAAAATATGTTTTAACCTCTCCTCTTTATCAGGAAATAGCTCCTTCATTTTTTCACTTTGATATAACCTTTTAACAATCTCAGCTATATATAGGCCAGATTTCATATATAAATCAATAAACGTCTTATTTGGATCATCAAAGCATCCTGGATTTTCTTTTTCAAGCATATCTACCATGTTTTTTACAACCATTTTAGGTGTATAAATCTGATTCGTCTTTTGTGGTGGAATATAGTCAAAAATATCTTCTATGCTCTTTTCATCAAAGTAATTAGCTAATTTTTTCTTTAATGCCAAAAACTCTTTTACCGAATCGTCAAATACAACTGGGTCAAACAAATTGCCTTTAAAGTCTCTCTCTTCTCCAGTTTCTTCATCAGTATATTTTCCGCCGTCTCTTAAGAATCTAAATTGCTCTAATGTTATGCTCGTCACTTCTTCAAAAACATTTCCTGGTATTATACTATCAAAAGTTGCAAGGGTTACTGTATCATCACCATAAGCCATCAAGAATGATGGTATTGTTCTAGAAAAGCCTCTTAAATGGTCTCTTATACCTTCTTCAATAACGTTCTTCTCTTTTTCTTTTATGTTTGTTTCTACTGTCCTTACAGCTTCTTCTTTAGACTTTTCAACAAAGTCTTGCATAACTTTAGAAAAGTCAGTTTGTAATTTTAAATCTTGCTCTTTTTGCTTTTTGTCAAATTCTTCATTAATCTCTTCTGTGCTTTTTCCACTTTCAAATCTAGACTGAAGAGCTTCTGTTCTCTCTTTCTCTATTACATTTTTTTCAATTTGATAATTTTGAATTGTTTTATCTATTAATCTATCCGTAGCATTATTTAGAATACTTTGAATTCTTTTTTCATCAGAAGCTTTTAACTTGTCAGCATATTCTTCTTTGATATTATCTATTATTTCTGTTTTAACGCCTTCTTTTACACTTTGTTTTAAATCTTCAATAGCACTTCTTGTAATGTTATCCTCTTGTGTAATCTCTTTTACGGCATCATTAATATCTTTTGAAGTTTCATAAATTTTGTTTCCAAAGATTTCGGCTTGTTTATTTAAAACATAATCATCACTTAAATTAACATTTCCATCATCATCCAACTGCAGGTCTTCTTTAACTTCTTCTGAAAAATTAACCTTTTTAGCTGGTTCTTCAATTGCTTCAAAATTATTTATAATATCCATTACTTCCTTTGGCATTCCACCAAATATTTGTGAAATATTTTGAAACAAAAAGTTGCTCATAAATCCACGTCTTACAACTTCCATACTTCTAATCTTACGTGGTATAGTTAATACCTTTTCTGGGTCTAATTCAATTAGTTCTCCATTCTCATCTTCTCCAATAACAGGAAAAAAGTTTAAGAGATTTCTAATATTCTTTTTTCGTTCCTCTAAAGTTCCTTTTCCAGACGATGTTTCAGGAGCTAAATCGTTTGCAAATTGTTCAAAAATTGTAAGAGTTCTAGCAGGATCAAAATCAAAAACGTATGCATTTTCTTTTCTAAAATATTTGCTCCCATCTGTGTATAGCCAAGGATTTTGAGCTCTAAATGCTGCTTGCATATACAATGATGGACTTTTAATATTAGCTAAGATTAAAACACCTGTCCATTCTGGAATTGTTACTCCTGTAGTAAGCTGTCCTACCGAAATAGTAATAGTCTTATCATGATTTTCTATAGCTTCAACTACTTTATTGTATGAAGCCTTTAAAGCATCTTCTTCATCTAATCTCCCATCACCTGCAGCAAGTACTATTTCATAGTCTTTAAATATAGGATGTTCTTCTAGCTTTCTAGCAAGAGCTTTTGCGCTTTCAACCCTATCTAAAATCCAAAAAGTATGTTTTAGTTCATTTCTTAATTCGTCTGTAGAAAATGGAAATTTCTCACATAATGTTAAATTATCTAAAAATTTATCAACTGATGAATTATATACAAATCTTCCATTATTGGTACTAAAGAATTCGTTTAAATCAAATGCATATTCTTCTGTTTCGCCATTTATTTCTATTCCTTGCGATAATTCATCCTTTATTATTTCAGACATTTGATACGTATATAGATTTAACTTTGGCATTACTTCATATGGATTTTCTCCATTTGTTTCATCCCAGTTTTCTTTTCTATTTTGCTCATCTGCATATGTCCAATTAAATATTGCATCATCGTTAAATTTGCTATCTGCCAATGCTTTAAAAGGAGTTCCCGATAAATGTAACGTGAACTCTCTAGTGATTCTTTCAAATGCAACATCAGTTTTGTAAGTATCTACTCCTTCATGAGCTTCATCTATTACCAACAAATCCCAATTAGTATCATTTACTTCTTGAAGCTTATCAT
Organism: Clostridia bacterium; assembly: GCA_017518295.1. Classification (GTDB taxonomy): domain Bacteria; phylum Bacillota; class Clostridia; order TANB77; family UBA1234; genus RGIG6105. The sequence continues at coordinate 3,470 of JAFWVJ010000016.1, read as the reverse complement.
GTAAACCGCCAAAATATATTGAGCCTTTTAAGTCTTGTAAACTAACAAACTCTATAAACTTTATATTTGGTTTATTCTCTTCAATTACAAAATTAGAAAATTCTTCTCTACTAAACACTCCATTTTTTTCTCTTAGTTCTTGAACATTGCTTACAAATAGGTACCCAGATTCTCTTCCTAAAAATTTTATATAATCTTGATACCAAGAATTAGCTATTGTAGGTCTATTGGTTACTATTAGAACTTTATGAGCATCTAATCTTTTGCATAAATCATAGACCGCCAATGTCTTTCCAAAACGAGGCTTAGCATTCCACAAAAATTCTCCGTTTTTGTGTGATAATCTATAAGCCATTGTCTTATAAACTGCCGCTTCTTGTTCTTCTCTTAATTTATATGGAATTGCTTTGCTTAAATCATCTGTTGTTATTTCATGCTGTTTAAACTTGGTAAATTCTTCATGAGATTTTTTTGGTTCTATATGAAACCATTCATTTTTATCATCTTCATCAAAATATTCATTACCTTCATCTTGAGGTTGCTTAACACCTTTTCTTCTTAAATATCTATGAAAATCGTGGTCTTTAAAACTTTCTCCTGAACCATCATCATAAATTGCAGTTCCTTGCCACTCCTTGTTAGCTTTTACCCCTGCTGTATGAGTTTGCTCATAGATTCTCTTATCTACATCTTGTTCAGTATATCCAATTTTAATATATCCATCATGATATGTTATTCCGGGAGTAGTATATGCATAAATCATTGGTACGACTTTTTTTGCTATATTGATTTTAGGTTTAAGCATTAGTTCATCTCCTTTACATGTTGTTCTATAAAGTCAATTTCTTCTTTTGATAATTTATATTTTTTATATAATTGTTTATCTATTTCTTTAATTGATTTTGACCAATCAATGTCGGATTTTGAGGTGAAGTCTTGGAGAGGGACATACTTCCATTTTTCTGGAGGATTATCTTGAGTAATCTTTAATATCCCCAACATCGTTCTTGCAAATTTTGATTTAATATATTTCATACATGCATTTGCTTCTTCTTGACTTTTAAAAGATCCAATACTAATAAAAGACTGCGTATGTCCTATCAATGGCTGTCCTATCAATGGCTGTCCTATCAATGGTGTAGATGGAACTTCACCTATTGCTCCTGTTCCATTTGATTTAGGCACAAACACTTTATACATATTCAGGTTTCCAGGATCTTTAACATATTTTCCTTCGATATATTTTGTTATTCTTTCGTTATTATTTCGGCCAAATAATCCCACACATGTTTTTGTTTTTTTATTATTAAATAGTACTTTATCAGAAATTATTTCAAAAAAATTCGTTGCAAAAAATTTCTTTGCACTTGGTTTCAATTTCTTGCTTTCATTTGGAAAATCGTTATGAAACGATTCGGAAATTCTATATGAAGCTGAAGAATACACAATATTTGATAAGTTTCCATCTTTTGAAGTCACTTTATTTCTTATACTATTTAATTCCGGAAAAGAACTAAAAATCTCTATTGCTCCGTATTCTTTTTGAATATCTCTATATGTTACTGCAACACCACCTTTAATATCAGTATTTGAGAATACCAAAGCACTATCTTGCCAATATTTTAAAACTTTAAGGTGTTCATCCTGTAGCATTTCTGCATTCCATACTTTAGGAGTAGCACCAGCATTAAACAAAAACCTAGCAGGTGTGATTAATTCAACTTTATCTCCTATTTTATACGCCTCGCTCATAAAACGATTATAAACTGGGGCATCTCTTGTATCATTCTTACTTTCTTGATATGGTGGGTTTCCTATTACAAAATCAAATTTCATATTATTAGTTCCTTTCATTTGTGTTTCATATTTATGGTAATCACAAGTTGTCACTACGAAGTTAGTTCGTTATAAGAAACAATCTTTTTGTTTTCCCAATCATAAATATTGCAGTTAATATTCTCTTTACTTTTCAAAAAATCGATTTGTTCTTCTTTAGGTCCATAAGGAACATTTCCTTTTATTCCTTCCATTTGCCAAATATTCCATGAAATAATATTTGCAATTTCTTTTAATTCTTTTCCTGTTGGCATTCTTTTCCATCTGTTATCCATATATTCAATATATGTACTTAAAAGATTCATTCTCGCTATAAATAGATTGTCTCCTTGAAACTCATATCCATACACACTTTGAAATGCTTTTTTTGCCCATATAAGCCAAGTTCTTTCAGTTTCAGCATTCTCATTTATTACTCTTAATTTTCTATCTAAGAAACCAATTCTATTCTTTATTGCTATATCTTTTCCTGTTGATGCATCATAACGAGAAACAATATAAGGTGCTTCTCCACACGTAATTTCTAACTTTTTTGAATTAACATAGTCTTTCCAATTCTTATCTTCTGGAAATTTAATTCGATGTTTATTAGATTCCCACGATTTTTCTAATTCAGTATTGAAAACATTCTCTCTTCCAAACCATTCAGTATCGCAATGATTATTCATTTTGTTACAAATCCAAGAAGGAGTGAAAACTTCGGCTTTTTGTTTAGAGCGTTTCTGCTGTTCATCTTTTGCTTTTTGACTTCGAGTTCGAATTATTCTTTTATGCATCACTTGATCTAAAAGAATCTCATCATCGACTTCTATTCCTCTATTCAAATAATTATCTGTACCCCAAACTATATTTTTATTTGTTGTATTATCTTTAAGGAGTATTGAAATTATTTCTTTATTCTCTTTTAAGAGTTTAGTTTCAAACTTCTTACATTCTTTTACTGCCATTTTTCCTCCAATTTTTTAAATTTCTCTTGACCGAATCAAAAATTTTTCATATAAATTGGAGGAACTTAAAAGTGCAAGTATAAAAATGTGTACTTTTTATACTCCAATTATATACGAACATTTTATCGCATTTTCGTATCCTAAATCAATAGAATTACACCATAATTTTAAATAAATACTCAAAAAAGTGCAAGTAAAGAAATGTACAATTTTACGTACTTGCTTGATGCTCTTTTTGGTTCACTTAGAGTTATTTTTAATTTGAGGTGATTTTATGATTTACGGATATATTCGTGTTTCTTCGAAAGATCAAAAGATTGATCGTCAATATGAAGAATTAAAGAAATTAAATATAGATGATAAGCATATTTTTATAGATAAGATGTCTGGAAAAGATTTCGAAAGAGAAGGTTACAAAAGACTAATCAAAAAATTAAAACCTAACGATTTACTTGTTATTAAGTCAATCGATAGACTTGGTAGAAATTACGATATGATTATCGAAGAATGGTCTAAAATTACAAAAGATATCGGAGCAAATATAAAAGTTTTAGATATGCCCCTACTCGATACTAGTAATGGAAATGATTTAATTGGAAAATTTATTTCAGATATTGTTCTTCAGATTCTTTCATTTGTTGCCGAAAACGAAAGAATGGCAATTAAACAAAGACAAGCTGAAGGAAT
>JAFWVJ010000015.1 GCA_017518295.1 Clostridia bacterium | reverse complement strand
TTGTAATATCATTAGTTAAATTATCCTCAATATAATCTATTGCAGCCTTTATAGACTCACTCCAATTCATATTTTCACCAGACTTTCTTATATAGTATTATACCATAATTTTAGATTTAAAATTACATCGCAATATTACTAAAGTCCGAGCATTTTATATCAATAAAAAAGAGGTTAATCTCATTTGAGATTAACCTTATTTTGTTGCTTTAAAATATACAAATTGTGTAGTTTTATTCCAATCATATTGCTTCCACATATCAGTAGCTTCACTTCCTGGATCTAACATTATTATTTTATTATCTGTTACATAATCTAGTGCAACCCAGTGTTGTTCTGTTTCAGTAGCTCCTGCTACCTCAATTGCAAGATAATATCCATTTTCATAATACTTTTTAATTGTCGCAAACTTCTCTGATTTTTCTTTGCCTCTAAGTATTACTCTATCTTGATATACAAATCCGGGTACAACTTTAGAAATTGGACCATATTGAAGATTTGCACCATCGAATCCATATACATTATTTAAGGCAGTTACGAATGTTCCTGGATTGAATGGATAAATATCTTTAGTAGGTACCCCACTCTTTTTAATAAGAATTGAAACAGAAGTAACTAAACATCCAACATCTCCAATTGTTTTAGATGTATTACCAATTCTGATATTAGACCATTCTCTGCCTTTTTGTTTCCAAGTAGATATTTCACCACTAGATCCATATACTCCATATATTGCTGAAGCCCACATCGTAGTATACTTATCACTTGATAATTCTTCAAATTGTTTTAATTGTGTAGCATTAAAATTGTACTTAGTTTTTAACGTATCTGTTGAAACTGCATTTATATAAATATGAAGAACTCTTTTTTCAACTTCGGTTTCTGTTTCGACATCATAATGTTTAATATCTGAAGCGGTTGGTCTTTGATAATGACTATTACCACTTAATTCTACATGAACTCTTGAATCAATAGTTTTAGCTTTATATTTTTCTACTTTTGTTTCATAAGTTATGGTATTCATATCCCAAAATACTTCTTCTAGTATTTTTTTCTTTTCAGGGGTTATTGTCATAACTTCTTCGGTATTTCCATTTGAAACTCTTGTAGCATACACCGCTAATATGTCTTTCCATGGAGCTTGATTTGATTCGATTACTACCTCATCATGTATTTCTCTTCTTTCTATATCTGCAATCTTGCCATCCATTTTTGTATTTAACTCTACAATACAATCGCTCATCTTAACTTGATTACTAGAATCTGAAGAAAAGAATATTCCAAATATTGAAGTAACTAATAATCCTATTAAACAAATAATAACTATTGCTACCATTGCTACTGCACCACCAGCAGCTAACATAGCAACTAATGACTTAATCCCTGCAATTATTGCTTTAATCGCCGAAATAGTTGCCTTAATCGCTGCTTTAGTTCCTTTAACTGTTGCTTTAGTAGCTTTAATTGCAAGTTTCTTTCCTTGTTCTGCCATTCGTTTACTTAGTTTAGCAGCTTCCTTAGCAGCTTTTTCTGCCTTTTTAGCTGTATTTTTGCTAGTCTTAATAGTTTTACCTACCTTATCTGTTTTAGTTGCTTTAGATAGCTTTTTCTTTTGATATTTCTTTATTGCTACATCTTTAGTTTTAGTTACGCCTTTTTTAGCAGCATATATAGATTCATCTTTAGCACGATTAGAAACATATTTAATCTTGTCTGATCCATAATCAACTATATTTCCATCACCACTAACTGCTTCCTTTGATTTTTCATTTGCATATACAATTGGATCTTTTACTCTTTCAGTCCATGCCGTAGCTTTATCTAACACTTTAACTGACTTTGATTTTAAATCTTTTGTTTTTATATCGCTCATATTTTTCCCTCTCAATCATATTTTCATAATTTTCAATGATTTTCTTTAGAAGATAAATAAAAAAGGCTATTACCATAAAACTTGATAATAGCCATATCATTAAAGGAGACATTATTCTCCTTCTCCTGGTTTAGTAGTCATTAGTTTATATAATTTAGTATCTTTAGGGAATT
>JAFWVJ010000014.1 GCA_017518295.1 Clostridia bacterium | reverse complement strand
TTAAAAACGAAATGACGTTTGGTATCAATAAGTGTGCTACTCTTGTTGTTAAACCCTTACATTTTAGAAATCAAGATAGTTATGTTGATCCTACTTTTTATCTAGGTATTCACCCTATTCCCAAAACTTCTCAGTATACCTATCTTGGTATTCCATTCAACGAATCACTTTCTTTGGACCCTATCATATCAAATTTAAATAGCAAACTAAATCTTACTTTAAATTCATACTTCCGTTTTCTAACCAATAGATTGATTCCATTTCATCTTAAGAGACTTATATTAATCTATTATATCTTAAGTACAGTGGTGTATTATTCTCCGCTTCTAGGTTCCAATAAAGGTAACACTAGGAAAGCTCAAACTATTCTTAACCGTGGAATGTACTGGTGCTTTGGTTTCAAATCCCATAATTCAAACATCAGTTTATATAACATCACTAAAGAATTATACATTGCTCCTTTATCTGGTATCTGTGCTATCGCTCAGAGGCGTTGCTTTAACAAATGGAAAAATTCTTCATGTATCATCGCTCACTTGGTCAATAACATTCCTGTTCTATCTCATTATTCGTGGGCCAAAAAATCTAGACGGTTAGTAAATAAATATATCGAAAAATCGAACAAAGAAGTAAGAAATTTTTACTGGGAAAATGACTTCTTCAAACTGTTGCATTGTTTAAGAGCTGAAAAATATAAAAAATTTAAATTTGGTTTTAGAAAAGAGATAAGATTACTTTCCTCTAAATACCCTAATTTTTCCCTAGGATTTTTTTGGATTGGTCGTATTAAATGTGGATTTAAATTTGATGTCAACACTCTCATCAAAAGTAATATCGTTTCTTCGGATTGTCCATCCTGTTGTCCATGTTGCGGTAATGGTATTCCCAGTTTTACACATTGGGTACTATCATGCCCTAAATTTGATGAATTTAGATCTCAATATATTAGTTTTGTTGATGATCTATTCATTAACTTTTCACTTATTAAAGAACAAAAATCTTTGAACGTTTCTACGGAATCTGAAAAAGATTTTGAAGATAATATTAATTTTTACATATTGTGCATCCTTCTTGGCGGAAGTGCAATATTTGAAATACTGGATCTTAATATGGAGGAAAGAAGGCGTTTTATAAATGAAATTTTTATCAAACCTATGGAGCCTTCTTTCCTGTATCCTTATTTCGTGGGGCTTGCGGAATTCCTTACCTATGCCATGCCAATTGTGAGTCGTTCTTATTTTTCGATGATCAATTTGTATAGCATAGGACCTACCGTTGTCAAGAGCGTCGACGTCGAAACGATAAGGCATAGAAGAAATTCTGATACAGAATCAAATGATAATACTTCTCGAAGTGTTATCTTTGAGGAATGGGAAGAGTTAGAAGCCATATCGGCATCAGTACTCTTATAATTTTCTTTTTTATTAATTTTAAATTTTCCATGTAATTAATTATTTGTATTATTTCATGTAATTTTTAATTTTATTAATAAATAAAGTTTAATTATTTTATCTTAGTCTTAAAAAAAAAAAAAATAAATACTTTGTATCAATCATGTGATATTTTATATTTGCAATTTATATGTTTAATCAACATAAT
>JAFWVJ010000013.1 GCA_017518295.1 Clostridia bacterium | reverse complement strand
TGTCAATGATGAGTTTTATTTCTGCATCGTTGGCAATGGGCTTTGATAGATTTCAGAATGTTAATCTCGGGAAAGGCGATATGGAAAAATTCAGACATTCATTTTCTGTATCTATAGGTATACAATTAATGGTTGGTCTTGTTTGTGTTTTGTTAGCAGAATCTCTTGGAGTTTGGTTCCTTAACACCCATATGACAATCCCCGACGAAAGATTATTTGCTGCAAATGTTGTTTTTCAAGTTTCAGTAATTGACTTCTCTCTTTGTCTATTAAAAGCTCCAATGGTGGCAATAGTAATATCTCATGAGAAAATGTCATTTTATGCAATTATCAGTATTTTCGTATCTTTTTCAAAATTACTTATATCACTTTCTCTCGCATTTTTTAAGGTTGATAAACTAATAATATATAGTTTGTTGATTTTTGCTATAGATATGACAGTATTACTTTCCTATTATAATTTTATAAAGAAAATAGATCGGAAAATTTCAGTGAAGCCTTCGTTTGAGAGGTCAACTATTAGGGAAATTGCTAGTTTTTCAACATGGAATATGATAGGAACATTAGCACATAGTCTCAAAGAGAATGGATTAAATGTTGTCTTAAATATATTCTTTGGCCCTGCTGTAAATGCTGCAAGAGGCATTGCCTATCAAGTTTCCGGAAGTATAGAGGGACTTTATTCTAATTTTCAAGTTGCAGCGCGTCCTCAGATAATTAAGAGTTACGCAAATGGGCAATTATTAGAGATGACATCAATTCTTTATAGGGTATCGCGCATTTCCTTTATGCTATTGTGGATACCTTCCTTTTTAGTGCTATTTTCAACCAATTTTATTTTATCATTATGGTTAGGGAACAATTATCCCGAATATACCGACGTTTTCATTAGAATTGTAATTGTCATTTCTTTAATAGGTGTTTTTGGAATGCCATTATTGGCCGTTGTGCATGCAACAGGGAAAATAAAAAAATTTCAATTGGCGACATCAACAATGTCTATTTTAATTCTGCCTGTTGCCTATATCGTTTTAAAGATAACAGGAAGGCCGGAATATGCTTTCTATGTTACACTATTATTTAGCATTATTATTTTTCTAGTTAGATTAGTAATCATACGGAGAATAGTTTCGTTTTCTATTACTCAGTATTTTATTAAGGTCCTGTTTCCTTGTGTCGCTGTCGTCGCATTGTCGTTGCCTTTTGCCTTTATTATATTATCTAATATCACCAATGGTTGGATACGTTTATTCTTATGTCTTCTTGTTGCCATTATTGATGTTTTTGTTTTTGGAGTAGATAAAGAAGAACGGCGTATGTTGATTAAAAATATTCCCCTACATCATAATCAATCTAATTTCCGCAACACTATAATTTAATATTTTTTATAAGCACCTGAGCAACAAAAAGTTGCTCAGGATTTTGCCATGTCAGAAATTTCACTTCTCTTAGTGTTGCAAATAAAAAACAAATAAAACTCTGAATGACATGGCAAAAGTACAAATAAAATCTGAGAAACTCACTCCTTTTGGAGGAATTTTTTCTATTATGGAGCAATTTGATGCTCTTTTAGCTCAAACCATAGA
>JAFWVJ010000002.1 GCA_017518295.1 Clostridia bacterium | reverse complement strand
TCATCTCCTTTTTCTTCGCATTCAGCACAATTACGATGGCATTTTCTCCAAACCCACAATTTCTTATCTTCTCCATCGCTTTTATCCAAAAAAATAGCACTGCCATAAACACTTTCCCAATATTTTTTTGTTTCTTGACTAATACAAGTTTTCATATCATCTTCATAAGGGAAATAATTTTTGTCATATTCACAAACTTTACAATTTGTAGAAGGAGGATAAGGTGTTTCATAAAATAGACCATAGCATGATGAGCATGATTCATTACATGGTGTACAATTATAAAGAGGTGCATATCCTCCGACTTCCATTCCAGGATCAACTATAGGAGTATAAGAACTATTTTTACATGCTAAACATAAATTATGATGATATGTTCCTAGTTTTGGGCAACTATAGCATTGAGGTAAACATTCAGGAGTTTCTATTTCAACTTTACAAGTTCTACCTAAAATTATGCCATCAACAGGATCTTCTCTTGTAGCAGTAAATTCTATTGTATAGTTACCAACTACTTCATTTGGAGTAATTCTTAATCTTAATGAGGTTGGATCTATATCTTGATTCAATTCTATTACTTCTTTAGTTCTAGCATTTTCTATAGTCACACCTTGAGCACTAACAAATCTGATTTTAATTTTTTCATTTTGTCTGTCTGCTGGATGTGAATTCAACATAACTACACTGAATTCTTTTTCTAATAGTTTATTATAATGTTGGGGTATAGTAACTTTTTCATAATCTTCACAATCAGGATAGTTAATCAACATGTATGCTGTGCTAGGATTATCAGCTTTATTTATATAAGTAAAGAATAAGGCTAAATTTTTATCAAATTTAGCAAATACAGGGTTTCTAACTTCTTTTGCGTTGAAATTGTTAAAATTGAATCTTTCTATTGCTTTTCTGTCTGAATATATACCAAAACCAATAAATTTATTTTTTTCGTGTTCACATACAGCAAATACTCTTTTATCAGATAGAGGTATAATATCAGCATTATAATCTTCAACATCTTTTCTGTATATGCAGTTATTATATAAATATTCATATCTTAAAGCTTTGACATATGGCTTTACAGAATTAACTTCATGGGGGTCTATAGCTAGATGGTAATAATATAAATCTTTACCAGAGTTTCCATATTCAATATCACTGTCTCCATTTCCTGTCTGGTATAAAACTAAGACTTCATTGTCATTGAATTTAACAGCTTTAATAAAGTTAAAAACTGTATAAAAAACTTTGATGACATCTTGTGGCTCTTCAAGTTCAATTGAATTATCATTTACAATCACTCTTACAATACTTAATTTTGTTAGGAAAATATTATCATAAGAGACATATAAACAGTATGGCTCATTATCTCTTTGTTCATAACAGCTTATAAAAGTACTATGGGCAGCAATAGATTTTCCATTTCCATATGTTCCAGTTAGTGGGTCATAGAGATTTACTTCAACCGAAGTTTCAGCTCCGAATACAGATATATAATTAATACCAGCAACAAGAACTTTACCATTAGCTAAAGAAACAGCTGAAATTTTTGTATAGAGAGAAGGTTTTATTATATGGCTCCTTTTATTTTCGCCATTATCTTCAAATGATGTGATATATTCTTTACCCTCTTCATATTTATGATCTATAAGATCTTGTTTATAGTGATGAATAAAATGAAATTCTGTTTCATTTTCTGAGTTTGTTTGTACCAAATCTGCTCCAGCTGTATAACCAATATTTAAAACACTTGCTTTATTTATTAGTCTGGCATTTTCATCAATTTTACTATAATTTGTTTTTTGTTCTCCTTTAGTTGATGAAACAACTAAGAGTTTTCCATCCACAAGAGGGCATACTTTAACATGCTCTGAAGGAACATGAATTGTATCATACTTTGTATTGGCTAAGGTGCCAATTTGAGAGACTAAACATAAGACTAATATAGCAATATATTTAGCTTTCATTATTTTGTTTATTATTTAATAAAATTAAAGTCTCTTTATAAATTAAAATAATAAATATATTT